>JAZNXZ010000020.1:0-6760 GCA_045594165.1 Candidatus Scatosoma sp. | reverse complement strand
GACATACCGTTGACGAAAGGCAAAAAGCTGATTCGTTTGCAGGCGGACGGCGTGGAGAGCGCAATTTCGCTGTTGCAAAAACACCCCGACGAGTTGGTGGAGATGAAACTGTTTTTGACGGCGCCTTTGGTGGCGAGTGATGCGCAGGCGCTTTCGGCAAACAAAAACCTCGTATCCCTGCTGGCGGAAGTGCACACGGAAGAGAACTTGGTATTGGAAAGCCGCAAAGGGCTTTCTGGGGAAAAGTTGTTTGACCTTTTCTACCAGACGAATTACGGGGCAGAGCCGAAAGAGGAATTAAAAACGCTGTTCTTGCAGACCTTGACGGAATTGGACGAACAATAAGGAGCAAATATGAAACCGATATACCTCGAATTTTGCGGAATCAACAGTTTTTCCGAGAAGACGGAAATTGATTTTCGCGCCCTTTTATCGGGTGGGGTATTCGGTATTTTCGGGGACACGGGTAGTGGCAAAAGTACGATTTTAGACTGTATCCACTTGGCGTTGTACGGTCAAATTGAAAGGAGCAGTGGCGGCGATTTTATTCACTACGGCGCAGACAGCGCGTACGTGACGTTTGATTTTGAAATCGTTGTGGACGGTATGCGGCGCACCTTTCGCGTCCACAGAGAGCGCCGCCGTAAAAATAACACGGCGAAAGCGCAGTTGTACGAATATAGAGACGGGGCTTGGTTTGCGCTTGCCGACGGGACGCGCGACGTCAACGAAGAATTAGAGAAAATTATCGGGCTGACGTTTGCCGATTTCAAAATGTGTATCGCTCTGCCGCAAGGGGATTTTGCGGCGCTGGTCAAATCCACGCCCTCGGAACGGGTAAAGCTCGTTTCTCGGTTGTTTGATTTGGAAAAATACGGCGAACGGCTGTTTAAGGCGGTCAGCGATAAATATTACGCAGCCGAATCGGAAATGAAGATTATCCAAGGGCAAATGGGGCAAAACGAGGGCGGAAACGACGAAAATATTGCCGCTAAGGAAAGGGAAATTGCCGCAGTAAAAGCTGATTTGGAACAGGCGGCAAAAGAACAGGAAAAGGCGGAAACAGCCTATCAGGCGGCGCGGGAATTGCAAAAAGAAAAGACGGCGTTTGACGAATTAGAGAGGAGCTTGACGCGCATGCAGGCGGATTTGCCGCAGATGGAAACGATTCGTCACCAAGTCGAAAAATTGCCGCAAGCCAAGGCGGTAAAGCGGGAGTATGACGCCTTGGAAACCAACCGCAACGAACGGATTCAAGCAGAGCGCAAGGCGGTACTTGCGGAGGAAAATGCGAAAAAAGCGGAGCAAGCGCTCACGCGTGCGCAAGAGACGTTTACGGCGGCAGATTACGACGGCAACGCCGTAAAACTGTCGGTGGCGATAGACAAGGTGAAAAATGCCGACGCGGATATTCAAGCGGAAAAGGACGCCCATCAGCGTTGGCAGGCATGCGGAGCGGAATATAAAAAACTCGGCAAAGAAAATCCTTACGAAGATTTTGACGCTTTGAAAGCGGAAAAGGAAAAGGCGTTGGACGGGTTGGGAAACGACAATTCGTTGCTCGATTATATCAAGCGAAACGCCAAGGACGTGTTGCTCGTGGACGCATACGGCGAATTTCGCGCCGACCTGCGCGCGCTTGCCCAAAAGTATCCCGAAACGGACGAGGACGTTGCGCCCCTTATCGCAAAATATAGTTTGACGGATAGCGGTAAGACGTTGGACGTAGGATTGCTGAACGCAGAGTTCAAAGCGATTGAACAAAAACGCAAAATTTTGCAGGAAGAAATCCGTAAATTAGACGTGCAGAAATCGGCGTATGAAATCAGCGAAAACCGCCGCGCCGCGCTTATGGAGCAGGGGAAACGGTATCATCAGCAATACGACGAACTTTATAAAAAGAACGAAGAAATAAAAACGCTGGGTAAACTCTCGGATTTGGAACGGGCGTTGCAAGCGTTGCAAACGGCAAAGAAAGCTGAGCAAGAAACCATAGACGAACTCAAAAAAGAGTGGAACGGATATCTGGCGGACAAGCAAACGCAAGATACGCTGGTAAACCGTTGCAAAGAAACGGAAAAATCCTTAATTGACGCGCTTGAAAAAGCGGTGCGTGAAAGCGGGTTTGCTACGGCAAAAGAGGCGCTTGCGCTCCTTGAAACGTTAGACGAGCGCGCGGTGGAAAACAGCAAGACGTTCTTCGAACGGTACGCTGTGATTTACGGGCAATACGAAAAGGTAGACCAAACGAAGTTTTTCGCTTTTGACGAGGGCGCGGAGATGCGCGCTTTGCAAAGAAAACAGGAAACTGCCGAGGCGCATACGCAGTTGCACAAACGCTTGGCGGCGTTGGAGACGGAAAGGGAAAATTTGGTGGTTCTCCGCGAGCGGTATCGCAAGCTTGGCGAACAGTTACAGGAAACGCAGCGGCGGGTAAATCTTTGCGAAGAATTGCGGAATTTATTAAAATCCAATCGGTTTTTAAGCTTTATCGCGTCGGAGTATTTGCAAGAGATTTGCATTTCGGCAAGCGGACAGCTGAAAAAATTGACGGGCGGCAGATATTTCTTGCGTTACGACGAAGAATTTAAGGTTGGGGATAATTTAGACGGCGGTAATTTCCGTGCGGTTAAGACGCTTTCGGGCGGCGAAACGTTTTTGGTGTCCCTATCGCTTGCGCTGTCGCTTTCGCAGGCAATCTGTCAAAAATCCATGCGTCCTATCGAGTTTTTCTTCTTGGACGAAGGGTTTGGCACGTTGGACGATAAACTAGTCAATACGGTCATGGACGTATTGGGATGGCTTAGTAAAGATTTTGCGGTGGGATTGATTTCGCACGTGGAAGAATTGAAACACCGTATCGATAATAAAATATTGGTAAGCGGCGCAACCGAAACCCACGGTTCGCGCGTAAGGTTGGAGCGGTTTTAGTTGTAACCCTTCGTTTGGGGGATAATAAAGAGTACGGAAAATAACCATAGGTCGGGAAAAGGAACTATGATTGTCAGCGCAATAGCTTTATGGAAAAAATTTAATTTGAAAAACCCTTTGTGCGTTAGCGAGTGGGGGATTGAAGAACAGGACGGCGTAAAGCGCAGCCACGTGTCTTATTCGGGACATAAAGTCGACGACGGCAACGTGCGGATTTACGCGCGCTATTTTCGTTCGCTCAAAAAGGGAAAACAGCCTGCTATATTGCTTTTGAACGATATCGGCGTAACGCCGGACGAAGAACTTGCCGAATATTTTCTTCAAAAGGGGTATGCGGTTTTGATGCCCGATTATACGGGCAAGATGAAAGAGGACGGCGAGGGCGTGTTGCGTACGGCCTATCCGCAGTCCCTCTCTTACGGGAATTTTGAACAGCAAAAGGGCTATACGCACGCCGACGACTTACCGCCCGACCAAACGACGTGGTTCGAGTGGACGTACGTAGCTTTATATTCTATCGAGTTTTTGCGTGCGCAAGAAGAGATTGGCAATATCGGGATTGTCGGCATTAGAACGGGTGGCGAGCTGGCTTGGCATGCCATGTTATCTCCGCACGTAAAATGCGGCGTGCCTATCAATGCGGCAGGCTGGCGTTCTTCGCAAAATATCGGAAAGTTCAGCGACGATATTGCCCATAATTTAAGCGATAACCGCCATAGATATATTGCGGCAACGGAGGCGCAATCGTACGCGCCGTACGTAAAATGTCCCGTGTTGATGCTCTGCGCACTGCGCGATCAGGGCTTTGACTGCGATCGGGCATACGATACCTATTCCCGTATTGGAAATACGGACGGTAACGCCTTGGCGTACTCGCCGGAAAGCGGTGCGTGTATCGGTCAGCATGCTTTGGCGAATATGGATTTGTTTTTAGAAAAGAATTTGAAGGGCAGAGAAATTTATATCCCCGACACCTTGAACGTTGCGCTGAAAGAAGTGGCAGAAGGCATTGAAATCACGGTAGGCAGCGACAAGGAAGGGCTTTTGGAAGAAATCGGGATTTTTTATGCCGAGGCGGACGTCAAGAAAAAATCGACCTGCCGTGATTGGCGGCGTATTTATAAAATAGACGGTAGGTCGGTAAAGAACGGTACGGCTGTGCATACGGTAAAGCCTTTTGCCGGGACGACGGCGGTGTTCGTGTTTGCGTATGCAAAATATTTCAACGGATTCCGCGTTATGTCAAAAATCGCCTGCAAACGTTTGACAGATGCAAACGTCAACGCTGTGAAGAGCAGAATGCTGTTTTCGGGAAAAGAGATGGACTCGTTCAGTATCGCAAGACATGAAGATTATTCCATCGGGAACATCTTTTTGGAAAAGGAAGCTACGCCCAAAAAGACAACGGGCTACGGCGGTATTCAAGGCGCGTATTCGGTTGGCGGTATCAAGACGTACAAAATCAGTTCGCCCAGGTATTTACCCGACGAGAACGCGTTGTTAGAATTTGACGTGTATTCGGCGGAAACGCAGACGTTAAAGGTCGAAATCGAAATGGCGGACATGGAAGAATGGGAACGCTACGTTTGTAACGTGGACGTAAAAGGCGGCGGCAAATGGAAACGGATCATCTTAAAGGCTGCGGATTTTAAGGCGGAAACAAACGGTAAATCGCTCAAGAGTTTTGTCGACGGCAGCGGTTTGTCTTTTGATTGCGCAGGCGAAGAGAAAGAATACGCCGTCACGAATATTTTATGGTTATAACACCGTAAAAACGGAGCGGTAAGGCGTATGATAGAACAGGGAAATACGGTAATCATGAAAAAGACGCATCCCTGCGGCGGCGCGGTTTGGGAAATCGTGCGCGTTGGGGCGGACGTAAAATTGCAATGCAAGACTTGCGGAAAATATATCACTTTAACGCGAGACGAATTAAGAAAACGGGTAAAGGCGCAACCTAAAGAAAAAGAATAAATTATGCTGAGAAGAAAAGGAAAGACAGAAGAAACAGAAGAAATAGTAGAAGAAAAGGTGTACGACGAAAAAGAGCGTTGTTCCACCGCACGTTTTTGCGCCGTTTTGCTTGCATTTTTGGCGCTGATGTTGCTTTTTCTTAATTTTTGGTCTAGCAGTTTCGGGTTCGTATTGGTATCGGGCCCGTCGATGAATAACACCCTTTACAGCGGCGAATATTTACTCTCGTATAAGGTCGTTCATCCCGAGTACGAATTAAAACGAGGGGACATTATCGTCGTGGGCGTTGGGCATATTCCCGAATGGCAGGAAGATAACCAAGGGAAACCGTCTAACCGTCAAACGCATTTTATTATCAAACGTCTGATTGCTATGGAGGGGGATATTGTCCGTTGTACCCAAGGCGAAATGGAAATTTGTTACGCAGGGACTTGGGACGAAACGATGGGCTATGACGAATACCCTTTCGTGACGGTGGACGAGCCGTACGCTTATTATGACGAGGGAGAAGGTGGAAAGGACGCCCCGTGTAACACTTTTGAATACACGGTAGGCGAGGGGGAAATTTTCTTCCTTGGCGACAACAGAAACCATAGCAAGGACAGTCGATACTTGCAAGAGGGATATTCTCAGCTGAATAGGTTGTACAAAATCGACGACGTAACGGCAGTCGTAACGGATTGGGCGTTGAAACATCAAAAGGGGCTGGAAAAATATTTGGTAAAAATCCCGTCAAAGATTAAGAATTTTATCACGAAACCTTTCAAAAAGCTCAAAGGTTGAGCGGCAAAAAGCAAAAACGTATAAACCTAAGAAACACAGGCGAAAGCTTTATTATAATTTTTAACGAAAGGAGAAATACAATATGCGTATTCGTATTACATCAGACAGCACTTGCGATTTAGGACGTTTGGTAGAGGAAAGAAATATCGGCATTTTGCCTTTACAGGTAAATTTGGACGCCGATTCCTTTCACGACGGCATAGATATTACGCCCGAAGATATTTTCAAATTCGTTGCAGAAAAGAAAATTTTGCCCAAAACCAGTGCGCCCAGTATCGGGGATTATGAAGAATTTTTCAACAAGGAATTGGACGGCTTTGACGAATTGATTCATTTTAACATTTCTGCAAAGAGTTCCGGTTCGTATAACATGGCGAAACAGGCAGCGGAAAGCTTTGGCGGCAAAGTGCGCGTAATCGACTCGATGGCGCTTTCGTCCGGGCAGGGGTTGTTGGTTATGAAAGCGGCGGATTTGCGCGACGAAGGAAAATCGACGGACGAAATCGTGGCGGAGATAGAAGAAATCCGCACGCACGTCAACACGTCGTTTATCCCCGACAGCTTGGATTATCTGCACAAGGGCGGCAGAGTTTCGGGTATGGTAAAATTGGCGGCGGGACTGTTCAAAATTCATCCCTTGATTATGATGGACAACGGACAGCTTGTTCCCGGCAAAAAATATAAGGGCAAAATGTCCGTGATTATCAAGCAGTATATTGACGATTTGAAAGAGATGTATCCTAATTACGACAAAACGCGTTGTTTTATTACGCACTCGACGGCGGACGCCGAACTTGTAGAGGCGGCAAAAGAAAAAGTGAAAGAACTGTTTGATTTCGACGAAGTGATCGAAACGGTAGCAGGCTCGATCGTCACCAGCCATTGCGGCAGAAATACGCTGGGCGTTTTGTTCGTTTACAATAAATAAAAGGAAAGGGTTTGGAAAAACGCAAATGATATCCGTTTATAAAGACGCCGATTATTTGGCGGTATACAAACAAAGAAAACGTATTTTTGGTGTATTTTGGGCGGCAACGGTCGCGTATTTGGCGTTTTGTCTAGCGTGGCTTGC
>JAZNXZ010000019.1:0-13838 GCA_045594165.1 Candidatus Scatosoma sp. | reverse complement strand
ACTTCGTGTTGCGCCTTTGCGCTTTCCTTCATGTCCTTAAATGCTTTCTTGAAAAATCCCATTTTTGTTTTCTCCTTTTATTTTTAATGATTTGTTTTTATTCGCCGAGTAATTCGTTCGTGAGTGAAAGAATCGTTTCGCCGTATTTATCTTTTCCTTTTTGTTCCAGTTTTTTGAACAGGAAATAATTTGCCGCCGCCAAACCAAGCCCGAGAAGTCCTATCACAATTCCTACGGGCATCACCCAGTCTTGGCTAGCAAAAACCACTTTCATTGCAAAGCACATCCCCGTGCCGAGCACAAGCGACGCAAAAATCCCAAACGCGAGCGCAAAAATCAACGCAGGGCGTTTTGCTTTTTTGTCCAAAGCGACCAATTGGTCAAAGGTCGTTTGCGGTTTTTCTTCGTAATCGCCGCGTATACATTCGATCAATCTTCTTTGTCTTTCATCCATAGTATTTCTCCTTTCCTTTCAGCTTACACCGTTATTATACGGCGAAGATATTGCCCTTTTATCAAAAATCCGTAAACCGTTTGAAAAGATTTTGTTAACGTTTTGTAAAAACCGACGTTAAAGGAAAAATCGGGCAAACGCCCGACTTTTTATACTAAGCTCGTCTTTTTCAGGACAATATTGCTCACCGCGCCCAAGCCCACGGCAAACATAGCGCCGCCTGCTAAGCACAAGACGATATGCAACACGCCTGCGTCCAAAGGACTTGCGATCGACACCGTCATGAACAGGAACATGCCCAACCCGAACGACAACATAAGCGAGAGCCACGATCTATGCTTGCCTACGACGCTCATGACCAAGAAAATGGAGGCAAAAATAGCGACCAGTAACGTCTTGCACAAAACGCAGCAAACAAGGTTGTATGCGTTAAACCCGTCCATGGTATAGGGCAACCCTGCCACTTTACCACCAATCAACGCCCCCACCGTAAAGCAGAGAATCATGATCGCGCCGCCGACAAAACAAACCACCGTTTTGGATATCACGTAATCCGTCTTTTTCGCGCGGACAGTAAAAAGATTTTTGGCATAACCGCTGCGGAAATCTTCCGCAACGAACAGACAAACGAGCACGGCAATCGCAAAATACATCATGTTGATATTGCACATGGACGTGATGCTCATATCCATGCCTGCGCCTTCGCCGCCTGCCTCCGCCCCTGCGGAGCTGACCGCGCCGAATATCTGCCAAA
This sequence comes from Candidatus Scatosoma sp., assembly GCA_045594165.1. Taxonomy (GTDB): domain Bacteria; phylum Bacillota; class Clostridia; order Christensenellales; family Borkfalkiaceae; genus Scatosoma. The sequence continues at coordinate 12,630 of JAZNXZ010000019.1, read as the reverse complement.
CGTTTTTGAATCCTTCCATGACGGTTTCTTTACCCGTTTGCGGATCGACGGAAACCTTTCCGTCCATCATCGTCGTCATCACCAAAATCAATACGGGCACAACGAGCGAAATCGCCGCCATAATATAGACGAGCGGCGAGGTGAACATACGCCTTGTATCCACGCGCAACATGCTCTTTAAGCGCTTTGCAAAGGTATTCTTTTCAAATTGTTTTTCCATATTATTTGCCCCCCTGCATCAAGTCGATATAATATTCTTCCAGTCCGATTTTATCCGTCCCGATTTCGTTGACGACCACGCCGTAATGATAAAGATACGCCACGATATTTTCGGCGCGCTCGTTATCGTATACGCGCAAATACCCCTTTTCGTCCTCTTCCACGCGGGCGTATTTCGCCGTCAGCAACGCTTTCGTTTTTGCCATGTCTTTTGTTTGCAAAGCCACGAACGTACGGCAGCTTGCCTCTAATTCCGCCGCCGTCATCTCTCTGATCATTTTACCGCCGCGCACAATCCCGTAATGGGTAGCCACTTTTTCCAACTCGCCTAAGATATGCGACGAAACGATTACGGTGCTACCCCGTTTTGCCACGTTCGTCAAAACTTCGCGCATGATGCGCAAACCGTCCGCGTCCAAACCGTTGATCGGCTCGTCTAAAACGAGCAAGGACGGCTCGCCAAGCAGTGCCATCGCAATACCGATACGCTGTTTCATACCCAGCGAACAGTTCTTGTATTTGTTGCCTGCCGCGCCTTCCATGCGCACTAATTTTAATACGTCCCGTACCTTTTCCTTGGGATTTTCCAAGGACAGATTTTCCGCCTGCAACATCAAATTGTTCCATACCGTACAATTTGCAAAACAGCCGGGCGTTTCAATGAGTACGCCGATCTTTGCGCGGACGTCCTCATCTTCCAAATCTCTGCCAAACAATTTTACGCTGCCGCCGCTTGCGTGGATAAGTCCGCAAATAATCTTTTCCGTCGTCGATTTACCGCTCCCGTTTTCGCCAATAAAGCCGTAAATTGCACCCACGGGGACGGTCATATTCAAACCGTTCAACGCTTGCTTTGCGCCAAAGTTTTTCGTTAAATTTCTAATTTCTACTGCATTCATATTGATACCCCATCAATACACGTCGCACTTCGACAACACTACCGAGCCGAGCACGTTATAAATCGCCGCCCAAGCCACGGACACCCCAAGACATACCAAAACGGACAGGAAATTTGCGCTCAGGCACGCATACACCGACGAGCCGTATAAAAATACGTTGAGCATGGGCGTATTGCCTGCCGCCGCAGCCACGCCGACAATCAAGATCCCCGTCCCGAAAAAGAAAGAGGACGCAATCGATACGCCGAAATATTTTCTAAAAATCACGTTCAAGAACACGTACAGGCTCGCCCAGCCGAGGCTCATCAACATTTTGCCGAGAATCGCGCTGAAAATACCGACGACGCTCACCTTAAAGGACGCCTGCACAAACGCCCCTGCCACCACCGTGCCGAGAAGATACGTGATACACATACACGCCATCGAAAACGCCCCGATCGCCGTTTTAGAGATCATGTAATCTTCCTTTTTCGCGTGCGTGGTAAAAAGCTGTTTTACGTAGCCGCTCTTGTAATCGTGCCCGATAAAGATCGACACCATGATACCACCAAAAATGAACACCATGTTCATGTTGGCATAGTCGGCGATATTTTTTATCGCGTACAGCGGTTCTTTTGCCGCGATAACCTGCCAAGTGTTCGTGTACAGCGGCTCTACTACCCCTTCCGCGTTTTCCATACTCGTCATACCAAGTATCATAGCAGGGATAATGGCGGCAATCGCCAAGAAAATGTAAAAGAGCGGCGTATGGAACAATCGGTAAAAATCCACGCCGAGCATTCCTTTGATGCGCTTGGAAAAGCTGGGTTCTTCAAATTTTAATGCACGTACTTTTTCCATATCACACCCCCTTTCGGCTCATCAGTTCTACGTAGTATTCTTCCAAGCCAATCTTGTTTTTCTTAATTTCCCGTACCGCATGTCCGTTATCCAAGAGCAGCGCCACGATACTTTCCGTGTCGTCCACGTCATAGACGCGCAAATATCCGTCTTCTTCGCGAACGTTTGCAAAATTCGCCGCCAAAATCGCCTTTGCGCCCTGCATATCCGCCGTTTTCAAGGACGTAAACACGCGTGCGCGGCTTTCCATTTCCTTTGCGGTAAGTTCCTGTATCATGCGCCCTTGACGGATAATACCGTAGTGCGTGGCAATCTTTTCCAGCTCGCCCAAGATATGGGAGGAAATTAGCACCGTACAGCCGTACGTTTGCGTGATATCGACGAGAATTTCGCGCATGATCCGCATACCGTCCGTGTCCAAACCGTTGATCGGCTCGTCCAAAATCAAAAGCGCAGGATCACCAAGAAGAGCCATTGCGATGCCGATACGCTGTTTCATACCCAGCGAACAACTCTTAAATTTGATGGTTGCGGAATTTTCCATGCGAACGATCTTTAAGACGCGCGCAATCTCTTCGTCGGCGTTTTCCAACCCTAAATTCAGCGCTTGCATTTTGAGGTTTGCATACACGCTGGACGAGGGGAAACAGCCTGCGTTTTCAATGAGCGCACCCACTCTTACACGCACCCCTGCGTCCGTATACGGTTTGCCAAACAGACGAATTTCGCCGCAATCGGGAACGAGATGTCCGCAAAGCAGTTTTTCCGTCGTGGATTTACCGCTGCCGTTTTCGCCGATAAAGCCGTAGATCGCGCCCACAGGGACGGTCATATTTAAGCCGTTCACCGCATACATGCCGCGAAAGCTTTTGGATAGATTTCTGATTTCAATCGCGTTCATAATTTTCTCCGTTTTTGTTATTCTGCATATATTGTAAGGGTATATTATCAAAAAAATGTTCTTTTAACGCAAATCTTACGTTTCCGTTTTGTTAAAAAAATGTAAAACCGCCGTGGACGTACTCTGTCCACGGCGGTTCTTCGCCTTGATTTAATTGATATTTCCTTACAAAGTCGCGATAACTTCCACCTCTACCAACACGTTTTTCGGCAAGGTTTTTACCGCCACGCAGCTACGCGCAGGATTGGTCGTGAAATATTTTGCATATACGCCGTTGAAAGCCGCAAAATCCGCCATATCCGCCAAGAAACAGGTCGTCTTTACCGCTTTTTCAAAACCGCTCCCTGCCGCCGCTAAAACTGCGCCAAGGTTTTGCATCACTTGCTCCGCCTGCCCTTCAATCGCCGTCGCCTCCACGTTGCCGCTGGCAGGGTTGATGGGGATCTGCCCCGAAGTAAACACCGTGTTTCCGCAAACGATTGCCTGCGAATAAGGTCCGATTGCCGCGGGGGCTTTTTCCGTCGATACTTTTTTAATTTCCATTTTTTCTCTCCTTTATAACAGTTTGAAACCAAAATCCGTCAACGCCTGACGAATCTGCATGATATGTTCGTAATTTCTCGTTTCCAACACGATACGCAGATAACATCCGTTGACGTCCGAACCCTCGTTGGCACGCTCGTGGTGTACGCTGGTAACGTTACCGCCCAAATCCGCAATAATGCGGGACACGTTCTTCAACTGACCGGGTTTATCCATAAGCTCAATCATGAGTTGGCAACTTCTGCCCGACATCAACAGCCCGCGCTTGATAACGCGCGACAAAATGGTTACGTCAATATTACCGCCCGAAAGCACGCACACCGCCTTTTTGCCTTTCAAATCCACTTTGTTGAACATACCCGCCGCAACGCTGACCGCGCCTGCGCCCTCGGTAACCAGCTTGTGCTGTTCCATCAGCGCAAGGATTGCCGCCGAAATTTCGTCGTCCGTCACCGTTACGATTTCGTCCACATATTTACTGCAAATTTCATACGTGAGATCACCGGGCTTTTTCACAGCGATACCGTCGGCAATCGTCGATACGGACGGCAGCTCTTCCACTTCGCCGTGTTCGATTGCGTTTTTCATGGACGGCGCGCCCTTTGCCTGCACGCCGATTACTTTCACGTTGGGGTTAAGCGTCTTAATCGTATAGGCTATGCCCGAAATCAAGCCGCCACCGCCGATAGGCACGAGTACCGCGTCCAAATCAGGGAGCTGTTCTGCAATTTCCAAGGCAATCGTCCCCTGCCCCGCGATAACGTCCTCGTCGTTGAACGGATGCAAGAACGTATACCCCTTTTCATCACGGAGCTGCAACGCTTTTTGATAAGCGTCGTCGTAAACGCCTTCCACAAGGCAAACCTCTGCGCCGTAACTCTTCGTCGCCTCCACTTTGGAAATGGGTGCGCCGTCGGGCAAACAAATCACCGCTTTAATGCCGTTTTTTTGCGCTGCGAGCGCCACGCCTTGCGCATGGTTGCCTGCCGAGCAAGCAATAACGCCGCGCTGTTTTTCTTCCGCGGACAGTTTCGTCATTTTATAGTACGCGCCACGTACCTTGAACGAACCGGTAATTTGCAAATTTTCCGTTTTCAAATACAAATCCACACCGGGACAAAGCTTTGGCGCGTACAGTACGTCCGTCTTTCTTGCCACGCCTTTGAGCGCGTTACTCGCGCGGTATACGTTGTCGATTGTAAGCATAATTTTCACCTCAAAATAGGTTTCGTTACGGGACGTATAGCCCCATTTTACATTTTTTATTAAAGCAAACTGTTAATAAACTGTTCTGCACAGCGAGCAGAACGGCTGCCTTTTCTAATGGCAAACGCCTCAGCCTGAATATCCAATTCACCCTCGTCCATCGCGATACCGTTGCGTTTTGCAAGCTCACGCACGATAGAAAGGAAAAGCTTTTTGTCGGGTTTAGAGAACAACACGGTCAAACCGAAACGTTCGGACAAAGACAGCGTTTCTTGCAACGTGTCGTTTCTGTGCACGTCGTCGCCCTCTCTATCCCCAAAGCTTTCTTTGATGATATGCCGACGGTTACTCGTCGCGTAAATAATCGCGTTGTCTGCCGTCGCACTCGCCGAGCCTTCCAGCGCCGCCTTTAACATACTGAAATCGTCGTTGTTTTTATTGAAAGACAAATCGTCGATAAAGATGATAAATTTCAAAGGATTGCCGCTGACTTTTGCCATGACGTTGGGCAAGTATCTCAGCTGGTCCTTTCTAAGTTCAATCAAGCGCAAGCCTTCGGTAAAGAATTCGTTTGCCACCGCCTTGACCGTGGACGATTTCCCCGTACCGGCGTCCCCGCATAAAAGGACGTTTGCCGCAGGTCTGCCCTGCAAAAACGCACGCGTATTTTCCACGACCTTAGCGCGTTCTTGCTCGTAACCGATAAACTGCGCCATGCTCGTTTTGTCCGCGCTAACAATCGGCTCGATTTCTTTTTCGTCGGAAAGACGGAACATACACCGCGACGAAAAAATGCCGTAACCGTATTTGTGCAAATTTTGCAATCTTTCGTCGTACACCCCACCCATGTCTACGTTCACGGACGCAAAATCGGGTAAATCGTTTTCGTTTTCGCCCATATCTTCCGCAAAATCCTTGCGGCAAAGTCCGCCGAAAAGGGCAAACGCCGACAATTCGTTCTTTGCCGCCGTTTCGATGTTTTTATCGGGAATTTTGTCCGCCGCTACGCACTTAACGTATACGTTTTCGTCCTCGGAAACAAGGCGAATTACGCTGTTCGTCAACGAACCGCCGTCCTCGTAAACGAGTTCCGTAAACGCCGCGTACGCCTTGCGCTTTTCGTTTTGGCTCTCCGCCAAGCAATACCTCTCAAACGCCTTAAAAAGCGGCTTTTCGGTCACTTTGCGAAACACCGTGCAAAGACAGAGCTTTGCATAAATTGCGTTTAGTTTTTTCTCCGCCATACTCTTTTCCTTGAAAATCAAAGATTTTCGATAATTTTATCCGTCATTTCCACCGTCGTAAGCGCAGGTGCGCCGTGCGCCAAATCCGCAGTGCGGTATCCTGCCTCTAACACTTTGTCCACAGCGTTTACGATATCGCCGCTCGCCTCAACTTCGTCGAAAGCGTACAACAACATCATTGCCGCCGACAAAATGGTTGCAATCGGGTTTGCCTTGTTCTGTCCTGCGATATCGGGCGCAGAACCGTGAATCGGCTCGTACAAGCCGCGCGTGCCTTCGTTTAAGGACGCCGACGGCAACATACCGATAGAACCCGTAATTTGCGACGCCTCATCCGACAAAATGTCGCCGAACATGTTACTCGTTACGATAACGTCAAATTGCGACGGGTTGCGTACAAGCTGCATTGCCGCGTTGTCGACGAGCATATCTGCCACTTCCACGTCGGGATATTCTTCCGCGATTTCGTGCACAATTTTGCGCCAAAGTCTGGACGTTTCCAAAACGTTCGCCTTGTCGATACTCGTCAACTTTTTACGGCGTTTTCTTGCCGTTTCAAAGGCTACGCGCACGATACGCTCGATTTCCATACGGCTGTACGCCTCGGTGTCGTACGCCTCTTCGCCGTACTTGCCCTCACGATAACCGCGTTCGCCGAAATAAATACCGCCCGTCAATTCGCGCACAATCATAATATCAAAGCCGTTTGCCACGATATCTTCACGCAAGGGACACTCCCCTTTGAGTGCGGGATATAATTTTGCGGGACGGAGGTTGGTAAACAAGCCCATCGCCGCACGGATACCAAGGAGCGCCTTTTCAGGACGTACGTTGCCGGGGAGCGTATCCCATTTCGGGCCGCCCACCGCGCCGAGCAACACGCTATCCGACGCAAGGCAGCCCTCTACCGTTTCATCAGGTAAAGGCTTACCGCAAGCGTCGATTGCCGCGCCGCCAATCAAATAGGGAGTAAACGTAAAAGAAATATTTCTCTTTTTACCGACCGCCTCTAAAACGCGCACCGCGCTTTCTACGATTTCCGGACCGATACCGTCCCCTTTTAATAAACCGATTTTATAATTTTTCATACTTCTCACCTATCGTTCGCGTTGCCGCGAGATTACCGTTTAGCGGATAACGCCATTTTGAATTGAGGACACCAAGCCGCCGTTTTCTATAATTTTTTGGATAAAAGCAGGGAAGGGCTGGGTGGTAAAACTCTTGCCCGTGGTACGGTTATAGATAATACCGTTGTCCAAATCCGCCTCTACCTTATCCCCGTCGGCAATGCCGTCCACCGCCTCGGGACATTCCACAATCGCAAGCCCGATATTGATGGAATTACGATAGAAAATACGTGCAAAACTACGCGCAATTACCAGCGAAATACCGCTTTCTTTAATGGCAATCGGCGCGTGTTCACGGGAAGAACCGCAACCGAAGTTGTAACCCGCCACCATAATATCGCCGTTTTGCACTTTGTTTACGAACTCTTTGTCAATGTCTTCCATACAATGGGACGCGAGTTCTTTTTTATCAATGGTATTGAGATAACGCGCGGGAATAATGACGTCCGTATCCACGTTATCGCCGTATTTAATCGATTTGCCGTTAAAAATCATTTCAGCACCTCCTCGGGCGAGGCAATCTTTCCTGCGATTGCGCTAGCCGCCGCCACGGCGGGCGAGGCAAGATAAACTTCGCTGTCCACGTGCCCCATACGCCCGACAAAGTTTCTGTTCGTCGTTGCAACGGCGCGTTCGCCTGCCGCCAAAATACCCATGTACCCGCCAAGACAAGGTCCGCAAGTAGGGGTTGACACTACGCAACCCGCCTCGATAAAGATTTTTACCAAGCCGTTTTCCACCGCTTGCATGTATACGTCCTGCGTAGCAGGGATAATAATAGCGCGGACGCGTTTTGCAATCTTTCTGCCTTTGAGGATTTCCGCCGCCTCAGCAATATCCTTGTATTGACCGTTGGTGCAAGAACCGATAACGACTTGGTCGATAGCGATATCCCCGATTTCGTCAAACGTCTTGGTGTTTTCGGGCAAATGCGGGAACGCCACCGTCGGTTTAATCGTGGACAAGTCGATTTCGTACGTTTCGTCGTACACCGCGTCTTCGTCCGCTTTGTACGCCACGAAGTCACGGTTAGAACGGGCTTTCACGTATGCAACCGTCTGTTCGTCCACTTCAAAAATGCCGTTCTTTGCGCCTGCCTCGATTGCCATGTTGGAAATGGTCAATCTATCGTACACGGTCAGCGATTGCACACCTTCGCCCACAAATTCCATGGACTTGTACAGCGCGCCGTCCACGCCGATTTTGCCGATAATATGCAAAATGACGTCCTTACCCGACACGTATTTGTTCAGTTTGCCTTTTAAGACGAATTTGATTGCGGACGGCACTTTGAACCAAGCCTTGCCCGTCGCCATACCGCACGCCATATCCGTCGAGCCAACCCCCGTCGAAAACGCGCCGAGTGCGCCGTACGTGCAGGTGTGAGAATCCGCACCGATTACGACGTCGCCGGGCACGACCAGCCCTTTTTCGGGGAGCAAAGCGTGTTCGATGCCCATACGCCCTACGTCGTAAAAATGGGTAACTTCGTATTTGTCACAGAAATCGCGGCACATTTTGCATTGGGTAGCCGCTTTAATATCTTTGTTGGGGGCAAAATGGTCCATGACCATGGTGACCTTGTCCTTATCGTAAACGGACGTTGCGCCGATATTGTTGAACTCACGGATTGCCACGGGCGACGTGATGTCGTTGCCCAGCACTCTGTCGAGGTCGACCAAAATCAGCTGTCCTGCCTCCACTTTATCCAACCCTGCGTGCGCCGCAAGGATTTTTTGCGTCATTGTCATTGACATAATCTTCTTTCCTTTTATTGCGTATAGGGCGCACATTGTACGCCCCTATTTTTTATTTGTTAATGATTGCACCCTTATCTGCCGACGAAACCTGCGCTGCGTAACGCTTGAGATAACCGCTAACTTCTTTCTTTTTAATCGGCATTTCCGCTTTACGTTTTGCCAGTTCTTCGTCCGAAACGTTGAGTTTAATCGAATAGTTGGGGATATCAATCGAGATGATATCACCGTCTTTTACGTAAGCAATCACGCCGCCGTTGGCCGCTTCGGGGGATACGTGTCCGATCGACGCACCGCGCGTCGCGCCCGAGAAACGCCCGTCAGTGATAAGGGCTACGTCCTTATCCAAGCCCATACCTGCAATCGCGGAAGTAGGCGAAAGCATTTCGCGCATACCCGGGCCGCCTGCAGGGCCCTCGTAACGGATTACCACGACGTCGCCTTTTACAATCTTGCCACCGTAGATTGCCGCGATACATTCTTCTTCGCTCTCAAAGACCTTGGCTGGACCTTCGTGCACGAGCATTTCAGGCGCAACCGCCGCACGTTTTACCACGCAGCCGTCGGGCGCAAGATTGCCTTTGAGCGCCGCAATACCGCCCGTTTTGCCAAATGCGTTTTCGGGTTTTCTGATAACCTCTTCGTCGAGGTTGACAATGCCTTGCAAATTTTCCGCCATCGTCTTGCCCGTACAGGTCATTACCGACGTATCGATAAGGTCAAGCGCCTCTAATTCCTTCAAAACGGCATGCACGCCGCCCGCCTCGTTGAGGTCTTCCATATACGTAGGACCTGCTGGAGCAAGGTGGCACAAATTGGGCGTCTTTTCGCTGATGGCGTTGACTTCGTCCAAATCGAACGGAACGCCGAGTTCGTTGGCGATTGCAGGCAAATGCAACATACTGTTCGTCGAACAGCCGAGTGCCATATCCGCCGTAATGGCGTTTTTGATTGCCGCCGCCGTCATAATATCGCGGGGACGGATATTCTTTTTCACAAGCTCCATAACTTGCATACCGGCGTGTTTTGCCAGCTCGATACGCGCGGAATATACCGCGGGAATCGTGCCGTTGCCCTTCAAGCCCATACCAAGGACTTCGGTCAAACAATTCATGGAATTCGCCGTATACATACCCGAGCAAGAACCGCAGGTAGGGCATACTTTCTTCTCAAATTCGGTGAGCTGTTCTTCGTTGATAGAGCCTGCCTTATACGCACCCACCGCCTCGAACATGCTGGACAGCGAACGCTTTTTGCCGTTCACTCTGCCTGCAAGCATGGGGCCGCCGCTGACGAATACCGTGGGGATATTCAGTCTTGCCGCCGCCATCAAAAGCCCAGGGACGTTCTTATCGCAGTTGGGGATCATGACCAAGCCGTCAAAGCCGTGCGCCATGACCATTGCCTCGGTCGAGTCCGCAATCAAATCACGGGTAACGAGGGAGTATTTCATGCCCGTATGCCCCATGGCGATACCGTCGCAAACGGTAATTGCGGGGAACATAATGGGCGTACCACCAGCCATCGCTACGCCAAGCTTTGCCGCCTGCGCAATTTTATCCAAGTTGGTATGCCCGGGAACGATTTCGTTGTACGAGCATACGATACCGATTAAGGGGCGAGCCTGTTCTTCGTCCGTTAAGCCCAACGCATGATACAAGGATCTATGCGGAGCGTTGTGAAATCCGTCTACTATTGTGTCTTTAATCATAATTCTTTCCTAATTTATAGAGGTTAAAACGGCGGAGATACGAGCAAGACGCGAAGCCGCAAGGGAGCGTACAAGGCGTACGCAACCGAGCCGCAACGCTGAAATGCAGCGTATATGCGTCGTTTTTAAGCGGCAGAGATACAAGCAAGACGCGAAGCCGCAAGGAAGCGTACAAGGCGTACGTGACCGAGCGGCGACAACGTATTGCGAAGTATATGCGCCGTTTAATTAGTTATTGATGAACTTTTCTTCGTCCGCCCAGCTATACAACTTTCTGATTTCCTTGCCGACAACTTCGGAAGGATGTTCGGACGCGATTTTTCTCATAGCGTTGAAATGTACCTGCGAACCTGCGTCGGACATATCGAGCAAGAAATCCTTTGCGAACGTACCGTCTTGAATGTCTTTCAAAACTTTCTTCATAGCTTTTTTCGTTTCGTCGGTGATGATCTTCGGTCCGGTGATATAGTCGCCGTATTCCGCCGTGTTGGAAATGGAATATCTCATGCCTTCAAAACCGCTCTGATAGATAAGGTCAACAATAAGTTTCATTTCGTGGATACATTCAAAGTATGCGTTTCTAGGGTCGTAACCAGCTTCAACGAGCGTTTCAAAACCAGCCTGCATCAACGCGCAAACGCCGCCGCAAAGAACTGCCTGTTCGCCAAAAAGGTCGGTTTCCGTTTCCGTGCGGAAGTTCGTTTCCAAAACGCCCGCTCTTGCGCCGCCGATACCTGCCGCATACGCAAGACCGATATCGAGTGCGTCGCCCGTTGCGTCCTGTTCAACCGCAATCAAGCAAGGAACGCCCTTACCAACCTGATATTCGCTGCGAACCGTGTGGCCAGGGCCTTTGGGTGCAACCATGATAACGTTGACGTTCTTCGGGGGTTTAATGCAACCAAAGTGGATGTTGAAACCGTGCGCAAACGCCAAGGTTTTCCCTTCGGTAAGGTTGGGTTCGATACTTTCTTTGTAAAGTTTCGCCTGCTTTTCGTCGTTAATCAAAATCATGATGAGGTCTGCTTTTGCAGCCGCTTCCGCCGCCGTCATAACGGTAACGCCTTGCGCTTCCGCCTTAGCCCAGCTCTTGCTGCCCTTGTAAAGACCAACGACAACGTCCACGCCCGAATCTTTGAGGTTGAGCGCGTGTGCATGACCTTGCGAACCGTAGCCGATAATTGCTACCGTTTTGCCGTTCAATTTGTTCAAATCGCAATCCTGCTGATAAAAAATTCTGTTTGCCATAATGTTTTTCCTGTCCTTTTATTGATATTTTTTATTTTTTTATTTTAGGGTTTTGCCGCTTGCATTACACTCAATCGGCAAGAAGAGTATTTGCGCCGCGATCGAGCGCAACCACACCCGTGCGGCACATTTCCAAAATGCCAAACGGCTGCATCAGTTTTACAAACGCGTCAATCTTAGACGGGTTGCCCGTTACTTCGGTACACATGCCCTCGGGGGAATAATCGATAACGCTCGCGCGGAACACGTCCACCGCCGTCATGATATCGTTTCTATGCTCAGAGCTGTTTTGTACCTTAATCAGCATCAATTCACGCTTAATCGGCTCGTCTTGAAGTACTTCCACCTTTTTGACAACGTACAATTTTTTCAGCTGATTGATAAGCTGTTCTTTGACGTAATCGTCGCCGCGCATAGTAATCGTAATACGGGAATATTCGCTACGCTCCGTTTCGCCAACGGTCAAGGTGTCGATATTGAAATTACGGCGGGTGAACATTGCCGTAACGCGGGTCAAAACGCCTGCTTTGTTGTCTACGTATACTGCTATTACGAATTTATTGTTTTCCATAATTTTCTCCTTATCGCCTCGCCTTACACTTTGGTAATGATATCGCTGATTGCTCCGCCGGGAGGCAACATAGGCAATACCATTTCGTCCTTATCGATTCTCACGTCGATAACCGTGGGTTTACCCGCCTTTACCGCCGCCTCAAACGCGCGTTTGAATTCCACGGGCGTTTCCGCCAACACGCCTTCTGCCCCAAACGATTTTGCAAGGGCTACGAAATCGGTCTTTCTCGAAAGTACCGTGTTGGAATATCTCTTGCCGAAGAACAACGTCTGCCATTGTCTTACCATACCCAGCACGCCGTTATTCAAAAGTACGATAACTACGGGGATTTTATAGGTAACTGCGGTAGCGAGTTCGTTGA
>JAZNXZ010000018.1:0-3892 GCA_045594165.1 Candidatus Scatosoma sp. | reverse complement strand
CCAAAGCAATCGAACGCGCCTGCGTAAATCAAGCTTTCTACGATACGCTTGTTGACGTATTTCGCACAACGAGAAACAAAATCGGCAAAATTCTTAAACAAGCCGTTTTCGTTGCGTTCACGGATAACGGCGGCAATCGCCTCTTGCCCTACGCCACGCAGCGCGCCAAGTCCGATACGCAATCCGTTGCCCTCTACCCAGAAAATATCTTTGGAACGGTTGATATCGGGAGGCAGAACGGCTATATTCTTTTCCTTCATGTACATAATGTACTTGGAAACTTCTTCAATTTTATCGATACGGTCGTTGAGCAGCCCCGCCAAAAATTCTTGGGGATAGAAGTGTTTCAAATACGCCGTACGGTAGGCAACCACCGCATACGCCGCCGCGTGCGATTTGTTGAACGCATACGACGCAAAACTTTCCATATCGCCGAAAATTTTCGCCGCTACATCCGCAGGAATCCCCTTGGACGCACAGCCCGTAATCCCCTCTTCGGGCGCACCGTAGATAAATTTGTCCTTTTGTTCCATCAGCTCTTTCTTCTTCTTTTTCGCCATGGCACGGCGCACGAGGTCGGCTTGACCAAGCGAATAGCCCGCAAGCTGTTGGAATATCTGCATAACCTGTTCTTGGTACACGATAACGCCGTACGAATTTTTCAAAATCGGTTCTAAGAAAGGCGTATCGTACACAATTTTATCGGGATTATGCTTGTTTTCAATGTATTTGGGGATAAAGTCCATAGGACCTGGACGGTACAACGAAATCCCTGCAATCAAATCTTCCAAACAGTTGGGTTGCAAGTCTTTCATGAACTTTTTCATCCCACCTTGTTCCAACTGGAATACCCCGTCCGTATCCCCGGACGAGATAAGTTGATATGCCTCAGGCACGTCCACGCCAAGCGTGGAGAAATCAATATCGATTCCCTTGCCCTCTTTGATATATTCCAGCGTGTTTTGAATATCCGTCAAGGTCGTGAGCGCAAGGAAGTCCATTTTGAGCATCCCCACCGCCTCAACTTCTTTCATGTCGAACTGCGTAACGATATCGTCGCCGTTTCTTGCCAAGGGTACGTTATCGGACAAAACCTTGTTACAAATTACGACGCCCGCCGCGTGTTCGGACGTATTTTTGGGCATACCCTCTAATTTTAAGCCCATGTCGATAACGCGGTGCAATTCCTCGTTCGATTCGTATACCTCGATAAATTCGGGGTTTTTCTTTTGTTTTTGTTCGGCAAGTTTCTTTTGCAATTCACCGCGCTTTTCTTCGTTCTCTTCCGCTGCAATTTGCTTTTCCAGCTTGGGTATCTTTAATCCAAGCAATTCGCCGATGGTCGATTTGCCGTCCATGAGCTTTGCAACTTTATCCGTTTCGGAATACGGTATCCCCATAACACGCCCTACGTCCTTGATAACGGCGCGGGAGGCAAGCGTACCGAACGTAACGATTTGCGCTACGTTTTCAGGGTGATATTTTTCACGGACGTATTCAATGGTTTCAATTCTCCGTTTCGTGCAAAAATCCACGTCGAAGTCGGGCATGGATACACGGTCAGGGTTTAAGAAACGCTCGAAAATCAAATCGTATCGCAAGGGGTCTACGTCGGTAATACCTATTGAGTACGCAACGATACTGCCAACGCCCGAACCACGTCCAGGCCCTACGGGAATCCCTTGCAAACGCGACCAGTTGATATAGTCCCATACGATTAAGAAATAATCGGCAAAGCCCATTTTGATAATGATACTAAGCTCGTATTCCGCCCTTTGACGGATGGTTTCGGTAATTTCGGGATAACGCTTAGGCAACCCTTCCCACGTCAAGCGCGTAAGATAATCAGGCGAAGTCGAGCCGTCGTCGGGCTTGTACAAAGGAATCAGCGACGTATCGCGGATAGGGTCGCCTTTGGGCGTGAGGTCGAACACGGGTTCTTCAATTTTGTCCGCAATTACGCGCGTGTTCGTGATTGCGTCGGGTACGTAATGGAAAAGCTCCATCATTTCGTCCCCTGATTTCATATAAAATTCGTGCGTTTCAAACTTCATTTTCGGCTGTTCAAGCGTCGATTTCGTTTGAATACACAACAAAACCTCGTGCATTTCCCAATCTTCTTTTTCGATATAATGCACGTCGTTGGTCGCAACCAAGCCGATATCCAATTCGCGCGCAATCTTGATAAGGTCGGGCATGATTTGTTTTTGTTCGGCAATGCCGTGGTCCTGCAACTCGATATAGAAATCGTCGCCGTACACCCCTTTCATTTCCGCCGCCCAAGCCTTTGCGCTCTCGTAATCGCCACGGAGCAACAATTGCGGCAATCTACCGGCTAAACATGCGGAAAGACAGATAACCCCTTCGCTGTACTGCTTAATCAAATCGTAGCTGATGCGGGGTTTTCCGCCGTAATATCCGTCGATATAGGACAAACTGTCCAATTTGACGATATTCTTATAACCCGTTTTGTTTTTTGCAAGCAAAACAAGATGCTCATTTTTTACGCCGTGCTGTTTTTGCAAATGGTCGTCTACGGCGTACAATTCGCACCCGATAATGTATTTTATGCCCTTTTTAACGCATTCTTCCGCAAAATACAGCGAAGCGTACATGTTGCCGTGGTCGGTAATCGCGCAGGTATCAATACCGTTTTTGACAAGGTGGTCGACCAAATCGTCCACCTTCGCCGCGCCGTCGAGCAAACTGTATTCCGTATGCAAATGTAAATGTACAAAATCCGTCATCATGTACTCCGTTTATTCTTTCGTGTCTACCGTAATTTCTTTCTCGCTATTTTCTTCCAACTTTTGTGCAAGCGTCATCAATCTCCGCATACGGTGATTTAGACAACTTTTACTTATTTTCAACCCGTCCGCCAATTCTTGCAAGGATTGCGCGGGGTTTTCTACACGTAATTTCGCCAGCGTTTGCAACTCTTCGCTTTGGTCGGTAAGTGCGCCGTATTCCATCAGCTTTTTAATCGCCTTAACCTGTTTTACCGCCGCAATCGCCGCCTTATCAGCGTTGCCCGCCATACAATTTTGCGCGCGGTTGTCATAGTTGGCTTTATCCCGCTGTTCCACCAAATCGGACAGACGTTTCAACGCCTTTTTCGCACCGACTACCGCCAAAAAATCCGAGATTTGCTCTTTGCTCTTGATATAGACGACGTGGGTATCTTTTCTCTTTGTCATCTTCGCGATAATTTCAAATTCGCAAAGCAACTCGCAAAAATCCCGCGCCGTTTTCCGTAAGGGAAAAATGATTTCTAAGTGATACCCCGCCCGTCCTGCTTCCGTCGGAATCGTGCAGCTGCCGCTGCCTAAAAACGCACCGCGGATATAGGAAATTTTTCTTCTTTCCGTAGAGGTTAACGTCGCCGAAACACTTTCGCGGAATTCGCCGTTTTTTCTGAGTAGCGCAAGCCCCGTCAACGCCCTTTCCGACACCGAAAGCGGACATTGCAACAACAATTTATCCCTGCCGCTCTTTCTATCCAACGTCGCGTTGATAATGGACAATTCCGCTTGGAAAATATCCGAAAAAGCAGACGTAAAAAACTCGGCGATATTCTCGCGTTCGCTTACCAAACGGAAAGTCGGCACGCCGTCCACAACCAGCAGTTCCCCACTCGTCCGAACGAACGCCGAAAAACCCGCCTTTTTTTCAGCGAGTCCGTCAGCCCCTCTGCCTATGCCGCGGCTGATTATTTCCTTTTTCACGTCTGCGGTAAAATTCATAAATACTCTTACATGTGTTTCTTAAATTCTGCAAAACGGAAGTTCGGCAACCGTCCGTCGATATTGTCGATACGCTCCATCGGAAAATGCAACCGCGCAAGCTGTTCTTCCACGCGCTTGGTATCCCCCACGCGAACCGCGGCGTGCGC
>JAZNXZ010000017.1:0-16050 GCA_045594165.1 Candidatus Scatosoma sp. | reverse complement strand
GGTTTAGATTGATATAAAAGGGCGCCATCAAAAGACATATTTTTTTTGATGGCGTTCGACGCTTATATATGGTTTATTTGCGATATGTATAGGGTGATTTGTAAAAAAGAAGTCCCTAATTTTGATAAAAAATAAAAAACTGCGCGATCCTTTTTTGCCGAAATTTACCGAAGCGGAAACGCCGCAGGTGACTCCTGCAAAGCTACCTTATGGCACACGCAAACAATCCGCTTAGAGCTGCTACATTCCTGTCCTGACACGGTTCACGGCATTACGTTGCATAAGACCTTGCGATCAACGTTCCTTACGGCGCGCAAACCTTCCATAAACCCCGTCGGGAAAGGCATTCGGCTCTGCTATAGCGGATTGCAGATATAGGGTGCCGCTAACTCCCCGCCTACGCGCAGCCTATTTATTATACACCATTTTCAGGTGGAAAGCAACCGTTTTTGCATGAATTTTTCACGGCGTTTGCGATAGAAAAGTGAAAGATTTTGTCTAAAATGCCATTTTGGGTATTTTTAGCAATGGAACGGTTGACAAAATTCGACAAAAAGAGGTATAATAAATTTAGAAGAAAGGAGATAAAATTATGTCGGAAAAATGTTCTCATAATTGTTCAAGCTGTTCGTCAAACTGTTCGTCCAGAAAGGAAGAAAGTTTGCTGAAACAGCCGCATAAAAAATCAAAAATTAAGAAAGTAATCGGCGTTGTCAGTGGTAAAGGCGGCGTCGGTAAATCGCTTACCACGTCTTTGCTTGCTTCGTATGCGCAAAAACAGGGCTTGTCCGTCGGGATTATGGATGCGGACATCACGGGGCCGTCCATTCCGCATATGTTCGGGGTGACAGACCGCATTACGGGTGACGAAAAGGGTATTAACACGGTGCTTTCCCCCTCGGGTTTACAAATGGTTTCTATGAATTTGTTGCTCGACGACGAGAGTTCTCCCGTGATTTGGCGCGGTATGGTCATTTCGGGTACGGTCATGCAGTTTTGGACGGACGTGATTTGGAAAGACGTTGACTTACTGTTTATCGACATGCCCCCAGGGACGGGCGACGTGCCCCTGACCGTGTTCCAAAGTATTCCCATTTCGGGGATCGTAATCGTGACGACGCCGCAAGATTTGGTAAAAATGGTCGTGGAAAAAGCGGTGAACATGGCGAAGATTATGCACGTACCTGTGCTTGGTTTGGTAGAAAATATGAGCTATCTCGTCTGCCCCGATTGCGGTAAAAAGATGGAGATTTTCGGGCATAGCAAAGCGGAGGAAATCGCCGCGGAATACGGCATTCCTGCCGTGGCAAAAATGCCGTTGGACGAAAATATATCCAAACTTGCAGACGCGGGAAGAATAGAAGACTACGACGGCACGGCGCTTGCCGACGTATTCAAAATGATAGAGAAAGCGCCGTCAAAAATAGAACAATAGCATAGAACAATAAATAAAACGGAAGATAAAACGATGGGATACCGAGCGGAAAAGGAAAAAACGGAGAGAAAGAGAAAAATTCTCAAACGGATACTGCTGGGTGTCCTTTTGCTTTGTATAGCAGGGCTTGCGATTTTCTCGGCGATTGTGCCGCCCGTAACGTGGAAATATTACGTAAAATTGCCTAAGATCGGTGCGCGAGGCGAAGGGGAGTTGCGTATTCATTTTATTGACGTGGGGCAGGGAGATTCCACGCTGATTGAATTTCCCGACGGTACGGTTATGCTGATCGACGGTGGAAATAGCGCAAAATCAACGGAAAAGAAAGTGCTGCGTTATTTGAACGCCTTAAAAATAGATACAATCGATCATTTGGTCGTTACTCATGCGGACGCGGATCATTGTGGTGGCTTGAACGAAGTGGTCAAGTATAAAACGGTGCGCAATGCGTACCTGCCTCTTTCTAACCCCGAAGAAGGCACTGAGTATGCGCGGTTGTACGACACGCTCATGGCGGCGAACTGTAACTGGGCGTATGCGTCGAGCAAGGTGGCGAATATTTTGTCAAAAAATGAAAACTATCCTTTTAACATAGCGTTTTTATATCCGCATAGCGACGACGTGGACGAGAGTATATCCTCAGGGGAGTTGCCGCCGGAAGAGCTGGACAATTACTATTCTTCCGTGGTGTATTTAGAATACGTAGGCATACGTGCTTTGTTCACGGGGGATATACCCCTAGAAATTGAAGGACGTCTTCGGCAGGGGGACGAGCTTGGCATGTATGAAAAAATCGGTGCTAAATTAAAAAATCTCGATATCTTAAAAGTTGCGCATCACGGCAGTAAAACGTCAAGCAGTTGGGATTTTTTGAATTATACCTCGCCGAAAACAGCGGTGATTTCGTGTGGAAAGAATAATGCTTACGGTAATCCGTCGCAAGCGGTGCTTTCCAGATTAAACGAAGTCGGGGCAGACGTTTACCGTACGGACGTGCAAGGGAACGTTGTCGTAACGATTTCAAAAGACGGTGTCAGATATGCCGTCGAAACGGTGTAAAAAACGCAAAACGTTTTAGAAAATTATATATTTACATTTGAGAAAATGTATGCTATAATACAGCAAATAAAATGTTTTTAGGAGGAAAACAATGGCTTTTTCTAAGGATTTTTTTTGGGGCGCGGCAAGTGCGGCACATCAGGTAGAGGGTGCATACTTAGAAGATGGAAAAACGCTGAATATTTGGGATGCCCTGGTAAAAGGACACGTGGAAAACGGTGACGACGGTAAGGTGGCATGCGACCATTATCATCGCTATAAAGAAGACGTTGCACTGATGAAAAAAATCGGTTTGAAGAGCTATCGTTTTTCTATTAGCTGGGCGCGTATTTTCCCTGACGACAGCGGCAAAGTTAACGAAAAGGGTATGCAATTTTATAAAAATCTCGTGGACGAGCTGTTAAAAGCGGGAATTGAGCCTATGTGTACCTTATATCATTGGGATTTGCCGATGTGGGTTTACGAAAAAGGCGGCTGGGAAAAGGAAGAAAACGTTGCATATTTCGTGCAGTACGCGGAGGCGTGCGTAAAAGCGCTGTCCGATAAAATTACCTATTGGCTGACCTTTAACGAGCCGGAGTGTTTTATTTCTGCTGGGTATGAAAGCGGTGCGCATGCTCCGTTTTTACAGAAACCCGACGAGGTAGTAAAGGCGGTTACCCGTAACGTCATGTTGGCGCACGGCAGAGCGGTTATGAAAATGCGCGAAGTGGCAAAACGTCCCATTAAAATCAGTACGGCGCAGGCGGCGTGCGTTACTTCGCCTGTAAATGAAACGCCTGAAGAAATTGAAAAGGCAAGGATTTCTACTTTTGAAACGCCGCGTCCGTATTTCTGTTCTTGGTGGGGGGACCCCGTATATCTTGGCAAACGTCAGGCGGGGACGGATTATCTCAGCGACGAAGATTTGAAAATTATCAATCAGCCGTTGGATTTTTATGCGTTTAATATGTACAATGCGGACGGGTACGGGGCAGCGCCGTTTGAATCGAATCCGCGCGCATATACGGGTTTTCCCCGTACGGCAATGGATTGGGTTATCACGCCCGAGTGTTTGTATTGGGGGGCGCGTTTCTGCTACGAAAGGTACGGTTTGCCGATTATGATTACGGAAAACGGTATGGCGAATATCGATTTTATGATGCTGGATAACAAAGTGCATGACCCGCAGAGAAGCGACTACGTGCATAGGCATTTGCTTGGTTTGCGCCGCGCGGCGGATGAGGGTGTACCTGTAATCGGTTATCAATATTGGTCGATTATGGACAATTTTGAGTGGGCAAAGGGTTACAACCGTCGTTTCGGTTTGATTTACGTGGACTATCCCACGGGTGAAAGGACGTTGAAAGATTCGGCGTATTTCTATGCAGAAGTGATTAAAAATAACGGCGAAAATTTGTAAGATACAGAGGGAATATTATCGTTACCATATCCCAAAACGGCGGTTCTTATGTAGTAAGGACAGTGTAAAAAAAGTGCAATTTTACAGCATGTTTTTGCAATTTTTAGGTAGTGACAGACAGGTTGAGTTTGTGCTACAATATACTAGCAAAAAAATAATATAAAAATCCTAAAAAACGTAATGTTTTTTTGTACAATTTACCATTTACGTTGATGGGGAAATGTATTATAATTGTGATGAAAAATATTAAAGGAAAAATCGGAAGGAGTTGTTATGAAAGAAATCGGTTTGAATTTATTTTCGGTTAGAAACTTGATTGGTACGGAAAAGGAACTCTTGGATACGGCTAAAAAGCTGAAAGACATGGGGTATACTTTTTTTCAATATTCGGGCGCGACGTTTGACCCGAAACGCATTAAGCGCATGGTAGACGAAATCGGTACGCCCGTCCGCCTTACCCACATGGACAAAGACCGCCTTTTGAACGAAACGGAAAAGGTCTGTGAAGAGAATCTGTATTTCGGCAACACGAACATTGGGCTTGGTTCTATGTCGGCGGAGGTTATCAACGACGAAAAGACGTGCAAGGAATATATCGAAAAATACAACAAAGCCGGCGAAATTATGCGCAAATACGGCTGTCAGTTCTATTGGCATCATCATAACTTTGAATTTTTGCAATATGATGGGCAGACGATTATGGATTTCGTTATCGAAAACGCGCCGTATATTAATTTTACGCTCGATACGTATTGGTTGCAACTCGGCGGTATGAACGTTATCGAATATCTGGAAAGATTAAAAGGGCGCATCGGTTGCGTGCATCTCAAGGATTATAAGACGAAGTATAACGCGGAGCAATGGAAATACGAACCGGATATGGAATCGGTTGGCTACGGGGTTATGAATTTCCAATCGATCATCAACAAAATGCGCGAAGTGGGCGTGCAGCACTATTTTGTGGAACAGGACAACGCGGCGCAACATCCCGATACGCTCGGTCAGGTGGAAAGAAGTATCAAATACTTGAAAAAAGAGATCAAATAATTTAGGGCGGTGTTGTTTCACCGCCTAAAATTAAACAATAAAAAGTACGCATTGGAGGACGATGACATATGGCGGACAATTGGAAATGGAAAGGCGTGGACAAACGCTGCGTGCATTTGGATTTTCATACTTCGGAATTGATTGAGGGGATCGGCGCGGATTTCAGCCGCAAAGAATTTGCGGATATGCTCAGGAAAACGGGCTTGGATTCCATCACGGTATTTGCAAAATGCCACCACGGCTGTTTCTATTATAAAGACAGCAAGTTTTTTGTTCATCCGCACCTTGCGTGCAGCCTTTTGGACGAACAGCTCGCGGCTTGTAAAGACGCGGGCGTTTCTGCTAAAATATACATTTCCGCGGGTTTTGACCAACACATTGCAACAGAACATCCCGAGTGGTTGGTTTGCTATGACGATTTTAATCCCGCGCCGCCTACCATGTTCCGTAGACTCTGCTTTAACACGGACTATTTGGAGGTGTTAAAGGAGCAAACGCGCGAGGTTGTTAGAAAATACAAACCCGACGGCGTATTCTTTGATATCGTAGCAAATTGGCCTTGTTTCTGCAAGAAATGCCTTTCCGATATGAAGAAGAAAGGGCTTGATCCCGAAAGTGCGGCAGACCGTTGGCAGATGTCTTTGGACGTTATGAATCATTACTTTGACGAAATGGAAAAATGCGTCCACGAGATCAGTCCCGAAACGGTAATCTTCCAAAACTGCGGCGGTTTTGAAATCGGTTCGCGTAGTAAGATGGATTGCTGTGATCAGTTGGAAGTAGAATCCTTGCCTACGGGCGGTTGGGGCTACGACCATTTCCCGATGATGATGTCGTATATCCGCAGAGCGGGTAAAAACTGTATCGGTATGACGGGTAAATTCCACCGCGAATGGGGGGAATTTGGCGGTTATAAATATAAAGAAGCGCTCCGCTACGAGGCTGCGCAAAACTTGACGTTCGGTGCAGGTATGAGCGTTGGCGATCAGCTCCATCCCAGCGGAAAATTGGATGCATATACCTATGAAATGATTGGCGAGACCATGCAATTCATGCGTGAGAGAGAACCGTTTGTCGGTGGGAAATACATGACGGAATTGGCAATGTTCACCCCCGGAGAGGGCAGCGGCAGAACGGGCGCGTCGCGTATTCTGTTGGAAGGCAAATACCTTTTCGACGTAATTGATCAGGACGAATTGGAAAACGGTTATCCTTTAATTATCGTGGCGCAGGATATTGAATTGAGCGAAAAGGTTGTTACGTCGCTGAAAAAGCACGTGGCAAACGGCGGTAAAATTTTGACGGTTGGCAGAGCGGCGAAATCTTTGCAAGAAAACGGCGTGGATTTGGGTTTTGAAAATATGGATAACGATTTGCTCACGCCGACCTATT
Source organism: Candidatus Scatosoma sp. (assembly GCA_045594165.1). Classification (GTDB taxonomy): domain Bacteria; phylum Bacillota; class Clostridia; order Christensenellales; family Borkfalkiaceae; genus Scatosoma. The sequence continues at coordinate 9,715 of JAZNXZ010000017.1, read as the reverse complement.
TTGTGGCAAAATATCCCCTTAAAGCGGCTAATAACACTCCGCTTGTCGTCTTTGGTGACGCATATACCATGACCGCAACCGGCGAAGTGCTGGCGGAAAGAATTTCCCCGTACTTTAAGCGTGAAGGGGAGAGATTCTGTTCGCACAAGCACACGCCTTGTGATTATAATAAAGTTTCCCCTGCAATCACGCAAGGGAAAGACGGTATCGCGGTGGGGGCGGACTTGTTCGCTTTATACGAAAAGGACGGCGGCTTAACGGCGAAAGTATTGCTTACGCCGCTCGTAGATAAATTGCTCGGCGAAAAACGCGTGCTCACGACGTTGCCTTCGACAGGTAAAGTGACGCTCTACGAACGCGAAAATTCGTATATTATACACCTTTGCTATGCGAACATTATCGCGCGCGGCAAAACGGAAGTCGTGGAAGATATCGTAACGCTTTCGTCGGTAAAAGTTGCAGTAAAGCTGGATAAGCCTAAGAAATTGCTGTTACAGCCGCAGGCTGAAGAAATTCCGTTTACGTATGAGAACGGTAGGGTGTGCTTTGAACTCAAAGATTTTAACTGCTACGCGGCGGTGGAATTTATAAAATAAAAGGAAGAGCGGAGATATGTTGAATAAAAATTCTGTGTTGGCGAAAGAGCTTGCAAAGCGTAATTTGCCCGATCTTTTGATTGCGCCAAACGGCGAAAAGGTGACGACGGTAGAGCGTTGGGAAAGGGAAATGCGTCCGTACTGGAAAAAGGTTTTGTTGGAGCATTGCTACGGCAAAACACCCGTTTACGTCCAACCCGAAATCAAGACGGAAAGAAACGGTGTGGATTTTGCAGGCAAGGCGGTATGGGAAACGGTTTCGTTTACTTTTAAGGTAAACGGCAAGGAGCATACCGTACCTACGCAGTTGATTTCGCCTGTCGATGCAAAAGGCGTTCCGTTTTTTATCTATTTGAATTTTCGCCCCGATATCCCCGATCGGTACTTGCCTGTCGAAGAGATCATCGACAACGGGTTTGGGATTTTTAGCGTATGCTATGATGACGTCACCACCGACAGCGGCGATTTTACGACGGGTTTGGCAGGCCTGTTCGAGGACGAAACGCGCGCAGAAAACGCGACGGGGAAAATCCGTTATTGGTCGTATATGGCGTCGCGCATGATGGATTATTTGCAAACGCGTGAAGAGGCGGATAAAAACGCGATCGGCGTGGCGGGGCATTCTCGCCTTGGAAAAACGGCGCTCTTGACGGCGGCATTGGACGAACGTTTTGCGTTTGTATGTACCAACGATTCGGGCTGTTCGGGTGCGGCGCTTACCCGTGGAAGAAGTTCGGCAGGCGAACCTGTCGAAAGGATTTGCCACGTATTCCCGTATTGGTTCTGCCCTAAATACCATACGTATGTGGGCAGAGAAGAGGAAATGCCTTTCGATCAGCACGCGTTGGTGGCGTTGGTTGCGCCCCGTGCGGTATTTATCGGCGGTGCGATCGAGGACGTGTGGGCGGACAACGACAACCAGTTTTTATCAGGCGTCGCTGCGTCGGAAATTTGGGAAATGTACGGCAAAGTCGGCATGATTTCGCCCGATCGTTTGCCTGTACTCGGCGATACGTGGACGGACGGTACGGTCGGTTTTCACTTGCGCGCAGGCAAGCATTATCACAGCCGTACCGATTGGCTCGTGTATATGGACGCCGTGAAAAAACTATTAAAAAAGTAAAAACAAAGAACGGGTAAAAGTTCATTTTGTTATACAAAAAAAACCGTTTGGATATTGACTTTCCCATCAAAAAGATATATAATATATACCAACCTAAAAGTCAGGAAAAAGTTAGGAGAATTGTATCATGAAAACTGCCGTAATAGGGTTAGGCGTGATCGGGTGCGTGCATTTGCAGGTCCTTGCTGAAATGCAACGGGAAGTCGCTGCTGTTTGCGACGTGGACGAGCGTAAATTTGTCGAATGTCCCAATGCAACACCGTACGTCGATTACAAAAAAATGATTGACGAGATACACCCTGACGTCGTGCATATTTGTACGCCGCATTATCTTCATGCGGAAATGGTCGTGTATGCGTTAGAAAAAGGCGTAAACGTGCTTTGTGAAAAACCCTTGTGTATTAGCCGCGACGAGATTGAAAAGATCTTAGAGGCGGAAGAACGTTCGACGGCGCAACTTGGCGTAGTATTGCAAAACCGTTATAATGCTGCCAATATTTATGTAAAGGAACAGCTTGGCGACGAAAAGGCGACGAACGGCTATGCCACGATGATTTGGAACAGAAACGAGAAGTATTATGCGCAGGCAGAGTGGCGCGGCACGAAAGACATGGAAGGCGGCGGCGTTTTGATTAATCAGGCGTTGCATACCTTGGATTTACTGCAATATTTCTGCGGCGAACCTGATCAGGTCGTTGCGTCCGTAAATAATTTTACCTTAAAAGACGTAATCGAAGTGGAAGACACGGCAAGTGCGTTGTATTCGGGTAAGGCGAATTTTACGTTTTTTGCAACCAACGGCAGCTGTAAAGATTTCACGCCCGAAGTAATGCTGTATACCAAGGATGGGTATATACGTGTCATGGGTGATTACGTGTTACACAACGACGAATTAAAACATTTTGACTCCTATAAAAAAGTGTACGGAAAGGGTTGTTACGGTACGGGACACGGACGGTTGTTCGCGCATTTCTACGACTGTGTGGAAAACGGCAAAAAATTTCCCATTGACGGCAACGAGGGTTCGAAAGTTATCAAGATGATATTGGCTGCGTACGAGAGCAACGGCAATAAGATTGATATCTAAAGGGGATAAAAAATAAAGAAGGTGTAAAAATGGATTTTTCTAAGGTAAAATTTGATATTATTATACAGGGCGGTCAATCCAATTCCGAGGGGTGTGGGCTTGGTCCTGTCACGCAAGAATTGATCCCGTCCCCCAACGCTTTTTATCTGTACGCAGAAAGAACGGTTACGGTCGAGGAAGACAATTTGAATATTCAATTCCACGACAAACCTTTCGTTATTGCGCCTGCAAAAGAAGCGGATACCGACAACGGAAAACGCGGCGATTTTTCGTTGTCGTTCGCGGAAGAATACGAAAAGGCAGGTTTGCTTGCTGCGGACAGAAAACTACTCATTATCCGCGGAGGGGTAGGCGGTGCTGGTTTCCAAAAGAAACATTGGGGATTGCAGGATTGCCTGTATCTCAAATTGTTAGAGCTGATTGATTACGCCCTTTCGCTCAATACAGAAAACCGTGTGGTCGGATTTTTGTGGCATCAGGGCGAGCACGACGCGTTTGAAAAGAATACGCCCGACAATTACAAGAAACAGCTCGCGGCACTCGTGAACGGGGTACGTACCCGTGTTGGCGAAAAAATTCCCTTTATCGCAGGCGAGTTCGTAAACGATTGGAAGAGCAAAAATATCGACATTTGCGCACCGATTTTGCAGGTGATCCGTGAGGTCACGGAGGAGAGCGGCAACGGCGGTTTTGTAGAAACGTCCGATTTGCTTTCTAATGATGAAATGAACAAAAACGGCGACGATATCCATTTCTGCCGTGAATCGTTACATATACTCGGCCGTCGTTATTTTGACGAATATAAACGGATTATCGGCAAATAAGACGGGGGACGTATGGCGACGAAACGGTTACAAGACCAAATTCGCTTTATCTTAGAAATTGATAAAGAAAAAAATATTTTGCGGCAAACGCATATCGGCGGATTTGCCCGCCAAGAGAACGACGCGGAGCATGCTTGGCACATGGCGACGATGGTGTATCTGCTTAAAGAGTACGCCAACGAAGAAATCGACCTTGCCAAAACCATGATGATGGCGCTGATACACGACGTCGTGGAGATTGACGCAGGGGACGCGTATGCTTATGATACGCAGGCGCTTGCAACGCAAAAAGAAAAGGAAGAACGTGCGGCACAGCGTATTTTCGGGCTGCTGCCTAAGGACCAGCGGGACGAATTGATTGCGCTGTTTGAGGAGTTTGAAAAAGGGGAAACGGCAGAAGCGAAATTTGCCAAAGCCATGGATAATTTTCAGCCCCTTTTGTTAAACGATAGCAACGACGGCGGGGACTGGCGACAGCACGGTGTCAACAAAACGCAGGTAACCAACCGCCAAAGACGGACGAAAGCGGGGTCGGAAGAGATTTGGCAATACACGCAAACGCTGATTGAAAAGAACGTTAAAAAGGGCAATATCAAAGACGAATAAAAAAATAAGAGCCATCCCAAAGCGGGGTGGCTCTTTATACATGCTCATTTAATACCGAGGATTTCGTTGGCGTCCACGTCTAACACGGCGCAAAGGTTGGCGAACGTGTCTAATGCAGGCATTTTGTTTTGGTGCAAATATTGTCCGATTGCTTGTTGGCATACACCAATTTTTTTCGCCAATTCTGTTTGTGTTAAATTGCTTTGCTTAATTGCAATAATTAATCTTTCTCGAATTTCTTCCAAGGTTATCATATTTTTCTCCTTTTTTATATTTTACCACTAATGCTAGTAAAAATGCTTGACTTACTAGCATTGATAGTGATATTATATTATTACTAGCAATAGTAGTATATAATATAAGGCGGTATCTAGTATGGAAAAAGAAGAAGTTATAAAAACAAGAGTGGCGATAGAGTGGTTTTTTTGCGAGTTGGTATTTTCAGTTGTTTCAACAGATGATAAAAGGGGAAATTTTTGAGGATAAGCGTTTTCAAAGGTTGTACCGCGAATTGAACGAGTGCATAAACGACAAAATAGAGCCGCGTGCGCATGGGGATATTATCGATACGTACGTCGTGATTGAGCAGAAAAGAGAATAAAAAATAAGAGCCATCCCAAAGCGGGGTGGCTCTTCGTATTGTATCCTAAAAAATTATCTTTCGTTGATAAGCTTAGTAAGGGCAATGGGGTCAACGATTTTGCCGTCTTTATAAACGCGCATGTTGCCCGACGCGATTTCGTCGATAAGGATAACTTCGCCGTTGTTGTAACCGAATTCAAACTTGATATCCCAAAGGTCGCAACCAATCGTTTTCAAATCGTCTGCAACGACTTTCGTAATTTTCAACGTCTGTTCCTTCATGGAGTTGAACAAATCCATGCTCATAACGCCGAGCGCTGCAAGACCTTCTGCGGTAACGAGGGGGTCGCCCTTTTCGTCGTTTTTGAAGGTGCATTCTACGTAGCCGCCTTCCAAGGGCGTGCCGTCTTTAATATATTCGCCGTATCTGCGGATAAAGCTACCCGTAGCAACCAAACGGCAGATAACTTCCAAACCGTGGCCGAATACTTTACCGGGAAGAACTTCCATCGTTGCGTTTTCGATATCGGCGGAAACGTAGTGGGTTTTGATACCTGCCTTTTTCAGGAGTTCAAAATAATAAACGGAAGATTTCAGGTTTGCCTTGCCGATACCCTCGATGGTAAGCCCAACGGAGTTTTCACCGGGGTCGAACACGCCGTCTTTGCCCGTGCAATCGTCTTTGAACTTCAACAGTACGTTGCCGTTGTCTAATTTGTAAACGTCTTTGGTTTTGCCTGTGTAGATTTTTTCCATATTATAAAACCTCTTTTTTAAGAATTGCAAAGTTATTAAATGGGCGTCCTGCGAAACTGCGCGCGCCGACTTCCAAAAATTATTATAGCAAATTAATTTGGATTTTACAATAATATGAAAGCCGTTACGAAAAAAAAGTTTGAAAAATTTTTCATTTTTTTGTGCTATTGACAGCGGGATAGACTTATGCTATAATAAATTTGCGCGTAGGCGTAATACGGCAAGGGAGGATTATGGTATGAAAGGAAAGATTTTGGCATTTGCTTTGGGTTTGGTTGCGGTGATTGCCTCTTTTGGTGTGGCTTGCGGGGCGGATAAAGGCGAAAGCAATTCTTCTGCCGACAGCGCTGTGGAAAGTTCGGCAGAAAGTTCTGTGGAAAGCTCTGTGGAAAGTTCGATAAACAGTTCTGAACCAGAAACGCCTACCACGATTGCCGCCAGCGAGTTGTTTCCGTGGATACAAACCTTGACGGCAGACGACGTGGTGTTGTTAGAGAGAGAAATGATGTATATTGGTGTTGCCCCCGATACCCCAACGGACTTAAAGCAAAGCGAAGAAAAGGAAGATATTGAAAACATGCTATCCTATCTTAAAACGTTGACTTTGACGGCAATCCCGATTGAGGAAGGACGAGTGGAAGGCGGTAGCGGCGTAGAGCTGAGATTTTTCACGGAAACGAAGGAATATACAATCTTCGTGGGGAACGGAAACGTTTACGTGGACGGTCAGTATTACCGTGTAAGCGAATACGTGCCGCAGCTATCCGTTGAAAACGCATAAAGCATATAAGAAAGTAAAAATCCTTGCAAGAAAAATTGCAGGGATTTTTCTGTTTTGTAAACAAAATACTTTACAACAAAGGGATTTTGCGGTATAATATGTGGGTATAATCGTCGTATTATGTCTTATTGCGCGTTGTCGCAAAACGGCATGACAAGGAAAAGATATGAAAATTTCGCAAAATTGGAAAGATTATTCGATTATCGCCACCGGCGACGGATATAAGCTGGAACGCTGGAAAGACGTATATTTGCTCCGTCCCGACCCGCAGGTAATTTGGGCGGCGCAAACCGACTTGTTTGCCTATCCGAAACTCAACGCGTATTATAAACGCAGCGAAAAAGGGGGCGGCGGTTGGAAGATTTTGCGGCCTTTCCCCGACGAGTGGAATATCGATTACGATACGCTGGATATCCGTTTCAAAATCAAACCGATGGGCTTTAAGCACACAGGCTTGTTCCCCGAACAGGCGGTCAACTGGGAACGTATGACCGATTTGATTAAAAACGCGGGTAGACCGATTAAGGTTTTGAACTTATTCGCGTACACGGGCGGGGCGACGGTGGCGTGCGCTAAGGCAGGCGCGCAGGTAACCCACGTAGACGCGGCGAAAGGCATGGTAGAGCGCGCGGGCGAAAATGCAAGACTGTCGGGTATCGATACGGGGATTCGCTATATCGTAGACGACTGTTTGAAATTCGTGCAAAGGGAAATCCGCCGCGGTAACAAGTACGACGCGATTATCATGGACCCGCCCTCTTACGGCAGAGGCCCTAACGGCGAAATGTGGAAGATTGAAAACGATTTGTATAAATTCGTTGAACTTTGTTCCAAAGTACTTTCAGACAATCCGTTGTTCGTGCTGATTAACAGTTATACGACGGGTTTGCAACCGATGGTTTTACAAAACATTTTACAACTGACTTTGCAAGATTTCCACGGCAAAGTGGAGGCGTACGAGGTTGGTATTAAGACGGAAGAGGGGATTGCTCTTCCTTGCGGCGCAGGAGGGATGTTCATCAATGACGGAAACAAGCGTAATGCCTGAATTGAATATTTTATACGAGGACAACCATATTATCGTGGTATTAAAACCGCAAATGGTGGCTTGCTGTCCCGACGAGAGCAAGGACGATAACTTGTTGGATATGGTAAAGCAGTATATCAAAATCCGCTATGAAAAGCCGGGCAACGTATACGTGGGTTTGGTGCACCGTTTGGACCGTCCTACGGGCGGCGTTATGGTGTACGCGAAGACCAGCAAGGCGGCGGCGCGTCTTACCGAGGGCTTGCAATCGGGGGATTTTGAAAAGAAATACCTTGCCGTGCTTTGCGGCGCGCCCGATACGCAGAGAGGGACGCTTTGCAACTATCTTCGTAAAAATACCGTAAACAATATGGTGTATATTTGCACGCCGTCGGAAGAGGGGGCAAAATACGCCGAACTCGATTACAAAGTTGTGGAAGACAAAGGCAAATATTCCTTGGTAGAGGTACGCTTGCATACGGGCAGAACCCATCAAATCCGCGTACAAATGGCGGGAATTTCCCATCCCATTTACGGGGATATGCGCTACGGCGGTGCGCTCGCGCAGAAAGGCAAGCTTGCCCTTTGGGCATATTCGCTGTCGTTCTTGCACCCAATCACGAAAGAGCGGTTGAAATTTATCGCTTCGCCTCCGGAAACGGACGTGCCTTGGAAAGCGTTCGACTTGTCGAAGTCGATAGAAATTAAGTGATTTTTTAATAAAAAATAAAAAACAGTGTAAATCCCCTTAAAATGCGTTTGACAAAAAGGGGATTTCAGTGTAAAATAGATAAGTACGATATTGCAGACAATTCGTTTGCAAATACTCTAAAAGGCATAGGTTCTTATGAAAAAGACGAACAAAAAACTTATTACAGTATTGCTTAGCGGTATGTTGGGCGTTGCGGCGCTCGGCGTTGGCGCTATGAAAGCGGACTTTGTATCTGCGGCAGATGCGGCGAATGCCAAAGAAAAGTATTACACGCTGACAGATGTTTTTTACGCGGAAGAGTCCGGCGTAATCGATGCGATAGAAGTTGGCGCAAACGCTACGGCGAAAACGGCGAGATTTACCCTTTCTCAAGACGAAAGCGTAGAATTCCGTCGCAACCTTGCGTTGAAATGGTATGACAAAGTGGATGGGGTTGTCGGTGCGCAGTATTTCTCGATGAAGTTTGCGCTTGCAGATACCAACTTTGAAAACTTGTCTATCGTTTTGGAAAGCGAATCGGCTTCGGCAAACGCTGACAACAAGGCAACGAATAAAGTGACGTTTAAGAAAGTAGACGAAACGAAGCTCAGTGTTTGGGTTAACGACGTGAAATCGGAAACGGAAATTGCGGTGGCAGACGCTAAAGCAGGCATCACGCTTGCGCTTTCGGAAACGGAGGGCGCGGACTACGGCGTGTTCGACGTTGTACTCAACGGTACGGTGCTGCAACAAAAGGTAATAGAAAACGGCAAAGAAAAGGTAATTGCGCTTCCGTTTGAAAATATTGGCGCAAATTATGCGGCGTATACCAGCGGTAAAGTTACTCCTCTTTCGATCATTTCCGAAAAGGAAGAAACGGAAGAGAACGAACCTGCAACAGCAGCGGCAACGGATACGGTTGTATACCTGTACGAATTGAATAATCAACGCTTTAACAATATCATAGAAGAAAGCGAGAAAATGAAAGTTCCCGATACGGCGGCTCCCGTAATCGTTATCAACGACAAAATTGCGGACGGTTTGCTGATTGGTACGGCATTTGCGTATTATTCGCCCACCGTTATAGACGTTATGCCCAGTAGCGATGCGAAGATTACGGGCAGATCGTTCTATCAATGGAATCCTACGGACACATCGGTGGTCTACAATACGGAAATGAAATCGTCCCATTATTTCATGGATACGACGTATTATTGCTGGAAGTATTATTTAGCAGATGACGGTAGCACGTATGAAACGGAAGCGGAGGCAAAAGCATCCGGTAAGACCTATAAGAAGATGACCGTTAATTACGCGACGGAAACGGAGGCAAAGGAATCCGGTAAGCCGTATGAGGCGACGACCGTTTACAAAGAAAATAACAATACGGAATTCCTTTCGGTAAAATATACCGTACAGGACGACGCGATGGAACTTAACGAATCCAAGAAAGAGTATCAGCTTGCTTGGTATGCGGAAGATAGCGCGAAAACGGAAATGACCGTTGGTGAAGAAAATGTTTCATGTATTCACCTGAATAAGAAAAACGATGGTGCGTTCTATACGTACATTACGCTCGGTGAAGACGAAAACGGTGAAGGCATCAACGTGATTACGAACCAAGCGGCACTTGACGATGAAA
>JAZNXZ010000016.1:0-6453 GCA_045594165.1 Candidatus Scatosoma sp. | reverse complement strand
ACATGGCTACGATCCGACTTTGCGGCAATGGAAGAGGGTAAGAATATCGGCGTTATGATGCCCTATTCGGACAACCTCAAATATCTTGCCGATTGGTATTGTCAGCTTTGGGCGGAATCTCTCGGCAAAAATATCACCTTGGACGGCAAGCCCTGCAACGTCGGGCAAACCCCCGTCAAATCGCTCGGGGTAACCGACCAGCACTCGCAGGTACAGCTTTACACCGAAGGACCTTACGACAAAGTGGTAACCTTCCTCTCCCTTAAAAGATACGGTTGCGAAATGCCCATTCCCCACGGCTGCGAAAATATCCCCGACGTGGCGTTCTTGGGCGGACATACCATGGAAGAACTGATTCAGGCGGAAAACGCGGCGACGGCGTACGCTTTGACGAAAGCAGGTAGGATGAATTATACGCTGTGGATTCCCGAATTGAACGCGTTCACTCTTGGGCAACTTTTGTTCTTGTTTGAATTGCAGACGGCGTACGCAGGCGCAATGCTGAACATCAACACGTTCAATCAGCCGGGCGTAGAAGAAGGCAAGAAAGCAACGTTTGCGTTGCTTGGCAAAGCGGGTTATGCGGCGAAGAAAGAAGAATTGGATTCCCTTCCTGCAAAAGACCCTAAATGTATTATCTAAACGCTAAATAAAAAGGCTATCCCCGAAACGGCACAATCCGTTTCGGGGATTTTTTCGCCCAAGTATATTCTGCCTACAAACGGGAAATACTTATTTTGTAAGCAGAACGAAAAACAGCGCCTTTTACATATACTGTGGTAAGGACCGTTCCGTTTACAAAAGAGGTAAGTATATGAACGTAAAGCGCGGAGAATTGTATTATGCAGACCTTTCCCCCGTCGTGGGGAGCGAACAGGGGGGCATACGCCCCGTACTCGTCGTACAAAACGATATCGGCAATAAATATTCCCCCACTATTATCGCCGCCGCAGTCACCAGCAAAATTAATAAGGCGAAACTCCCCACCCATATCGAGTTGCCGTCCGCCTACGGGCTTGCCAAAGACAGCGTTATTTTGTTGGAGCAAATCCGCACTTTGGATAAACGGCGTCTAAAAGAACGGATTGGGGAACTTCCGCCTGCCACCATGGTACGGGTAAACCGCGCCATTTTAATCAGCCTCGGCTTTCCCGTCAATTAAACTAAAAATAGGACAAAATATAGCAATTTCCGCAAATCTCGTTTCCGTATAATAATGGCAACGTTATTTGCGGAGATTTTTTATGCAACGAAAACCTATTGATTTTTCCAGATGCACCATCTATGCCTTGTTGGCGGCGGCAAGTTTATTTTTATATTTTATCGGGGACAACGGCGAACCGTTACCCATTGCGCTGACGTACGCCATGGCAAGCGCAAATATCCCCCTGCTACCCTCTGCCGCTATCGGCTTTTATCCCGCGCTATTTAGCGGAAATCTTTTATCCGTTTTAATCGCCTTAACGCAATCGTGCCTGCTGATTCTCGGTTTTTTCTTGCGGGAACGCTTGCGCCGTGCCGATTTTAAGAAATCCCCCGTCTTTCCTTTGTTTTTCTTGGCGCTGGGGCTGTTTTTCTTCGTCGCTTTTGCCCCGTTTACTTTGTACGAAACGCCGTACGCCTTTGCAAAGAACGCCACGGTAATCACGCAAAAAGTATTGATTGCCTCCCTCATTTTTTTAATCGCCACCATATTTTCCGTCGCGTTAAAAGCGTTGTTTTGTAAGGTATTAAAATGCCGACTCCGCGGCGACGAAATCGTATTCACCTTATTTTTCTTCGTTATGATAGGGGTGGGCATTTGCCGTTTTTTAGGCTTGGACGCGTACATGGGTACGGCTCTTTTCGTTTTATTGCTCTTTTCCGCCGTCACCAAAGACGCGTCCGTCATGTTTTGCGCGTTCACTCTATCCATTCCCACGCTTTTCACCGAAAACGCCGCCCTTGAAAAATTCTTTTTATACGGCGCGGCGATTTCCCTGTTTGTAAAATCGGGCAGGCTTGCTACCGCTTGCGCCGCGCTGATCGTATTTTTCGGCTATGGTTATTTTGAAGGCTTATACGCCTATCCAGCGCCGCTGTTTGTGCAAGCACTTCTTTCGGTCGTCTTGCCCGTGACCTTGTTCGTTCTTATCCCCCCTACCATCATACGGGAATTGGAAAACAAAATCATCTTTTATCGGGAAAAACACCTCACCCGTATCGCAATCAACCGCAACCGCGCGGCTATCGGGGAAAAATTATTTGAAATCTCGGCGGTATTCCGCGAAATTGAAAGCACCTTTACCGCGATGGGCGATCACGACGCGGACGCAGGCGCAAGAGAGTACATACGCGGCTTTGTTTTGGAAACGACCTGCCAGCGCTGTCCAAACTATGCCCACTGTCAAAGCAAAAACGCCGTCACGTATATCGATCGCCTCATTGAAATCGGCTGTCTGAAAGGCAAAACCAGCCTGATCGATATTCCGCGCGCACTTAGCGAGCTTTGTATAAACCAAAGCGGTATTCTTTACGCCTTAAACAAGCAAATCGGAGAATATAAACGCTATCGCTTGGAGGCGGAAAATGCGGCGGCTGGGCGCAACCTTTTGGCTACTCAAGCGTTGGGCGTGAGTGAAATCTTAAAAAATCTTGCCTTGGAACAAAGCGAGCCTTTACGCCTGTATACCGATCGGGAACGAGCGCTTTCCGCCGCATTGATGAACGCAGGTATCGTTTGCAGTGAAATCCTCATATACGGCGACGAAGACAACCCTACCCTCTCACTTATTACCTTTGGAAAGGCGGACGTAATCAAAATCGCCGCCGTTGCAGGACACGTTTTTCAGGCGGAAATGATTATCTCGGAACGTATCGCGCTACACGACGAAAAATTTTGTTGTATCTTGCGAAAAAAACCGAATTTCGACGCCGCTTTCGGCGTGGCAAGCCACAAAAAAACGGGCGAAACGGCTTGCGGTGACACGCATTCCGTCATTAAAATCGACGAGCGAAAATTCATGATCGCCCTCTCCGACGGCATGGGCAGCGGCGAATACGCACAGCGCGTTTCTGAAAGCACCATATCCCTTTTGGAAAGTTTTTACCGCGCCAAAATGCCCTCTCCTCTTGTCCTGACCGCCGTCAACCGTTTGCTTACTTTTAACAAGGAAGAACGGTTTGCGTGCGTGGATATCGCCGTTGTCGACCTTGGCGACGGCTGTGCGGACGTAATCAAAATCGGGTCTCCGCTCGGCTTTATTCTGTCGGGAAACACCATCAAAGTGTTAGAAACGCACTCTTTGCCGATGGGTATCCTTGACGCGCTTCGCCCCGATACGGCGCGTTATCAATTACAAGCGAACGACGTGTTGCTGTTTTTGAGCGATGGAATCGCCGACGCGTTTGGTTCGGCATCCGATTTATATGAAACCTTGCGTTCTATCCCGACGAGTAACCCACAAGAACTTGTGGACTGTCTTTTGGATAGCGCCTTGCGCGCGTACGGCGGCAAAGCAAAAGACGACATGACGGCACTTGCCGTACGGTTGTTTACCCCTATCGCGGCATAAAAGACGTCCTGTTGTATTACACACAAAAAACGCACCCGTTTTTCAACGAGTGCGTTCTTTATTGCTATTAAAAATTATTCTTCCGTCTTTTCTTCTTCAACGGGAGCTTCATCCGCAGACTGCGCCGTAGCTGCTTTTGCAGCCGCCTTCGCCTGTGCTTTCGCCATACGAGCGTCCTTTCTAGCCTGTGCCTTCATTTCCTTCGTGATAATACGAGCCTCGTCGATACGAGCGCGCATTTCTTGCGGTGTAGGAGGAACGAACGCCGAACCTTCTGCATTTTCTTCAATTACTTCGTAGCCTTCGTCTCTTTCAAGCAAGGACGCTTCCGTTTCACCGTCGAACATATGGATATGGAGCGCGTCAAATGCAAGTTCGATAACGTCGTTCAAAGCAACCGTTGCACGGCTGGAAATTTTTGCAATCATCTGCGAAGAGTTGTCGATAATCGACGCTTCTTTGCCTTCGTGGTCCAATTCGCAATAAATCTGCGTTTCTGCACCGAGTTTTTCGATAACGTCGATACGTGCCGTAACAACCGTTTCCTTGGACTGTGCGATAAACGCAGGGTCTTGATGGATATCTTCGGGTCGAACACCCAACGTAATTTTCTTATCGGTATCAAGATATTCGTTTACGTTTTTAATTCTGCTTGCAATGCTCTTCGGGAGAAGAATCTTATTGCCGCCCGTAAAGTTCACGTAAATTTTGCCTTTTTCGCTGGTAAGCGTAGAATCCCTGAAGAAGTTCATCTGCGGCGTACCGATAAAGCTTGCAACGAAAAGGTTTACGGGATAATCGTAAAGGTTCTGAGGGGTATCAACCTGCTGCATGAAACCGTCTTTCATAACGACGATTCTCGTACCCATCGTCATAGCTTCGATTTGGTCGTGGGTAACGTAGATGAACGTCGTAGCCAAACGTGCGTGCAATTTGGAAATTTCCGTTCTCATCGATGCACGGAGCTTTGCGTCCAAGTTGGACAAAGGTTCGTCAAGCAAGAATACTTTGGGTTCACGAACGATTGTACGACCGAGCGCAACACGTTGTCTTTGACCACCGGACAATGCCTTGGGTTTTCTGGAAAGGTAATCCGTAATACCAAGAATTTCAGCCGCAGCCTTAACTTTTTGGTCGATAATTTCCTTGGGTACTTTGCGAAGTTTCAAACCGAACGCCATGTTGTCGTATACGGACATGTGGGGATACAATGCGTAGTTCTGGAATACCATCGCGATATCTCTGTCCTTGGGAACAACGTCGTTTACCAATCTGCCGTCGATATAAAGTTCACCGCTGGAAATTTCTTCCAAGCCTGCAATCATACGAAGCGTCGTAGATTTACCGCAACCGGAAGGGCCTACCAATACGATAAATTCCTTATCTCTGATATCGAGACAGAAATCGAATACTGCTTGTACACCCGAGGGGTATACCTTGTTAATGCCTTTCAGCAAAAGTCCTGCCATAATCTTTTTCCTCCAAATGGATTATCATTTTTTCATTACTAATATTTTACTATATTTTCAAAAGTTTTACAATGGGCATTTTCTACAAACTTCCTTGCCCCTATTGTATATTTTGCACAATTAAAAAGCACCCCTGCACTTTATACGTCCCTTTCCTCTTATTTTACGGCAATACCTTGCCCGTTGCCAAATATAATTGATACCATTCTTCACGGGTGAGCGTTATATCTGCCGCGGCGCAAATTTCTTTCATGCGTTGGGGGTTTGTCGTACCCGTAACCGCCTGTTTGAACGCAGGGTGGCGCAAAATCCACGCAAACGCAATCGCCGTCGTCGTAACGCCGTACTTTTCAGCGATTTCCGCCAACTTTGCATTTAATACCGAGAATTTTTCGTTGCCGATAAACACGCCCTCGAAGAAACCGTATTGCAAAGGCGACCAAGCCTGCAAAGGAATGCTCCTCAATCGGCTGTATTCCACGACGTCACCCGCCCTTGTCACCGACTCGTCCTTGAACATATTGACGTTGAACCCGGCGTCAATCGGGGCGGTATGCCCGAGCGAAAATTGCACTTGGTTGGCTATGATTTCAATCCCCGACGCGCGGAAAAGCTGCATCTGCGTCGCAGAAAAATTGCTGACGCCGAACGCCTTTACTTTGCCGTCGTCACGGAGTCTTTCAAACGCCTCGCCCACCTCTTCGGGTTCAACCAGCGTATCGGGGCGGTGCAATAATAAAATATCGATATATTCGGAATTCAAACGTTTCAAACTCCCCTCGACGGAGGCCAAAATATGTTCTTTGGAAAAATCAAAACCTACGATTTTTCCGTTTTCGTCCTTATGGATACCGCACTTCGTTTGCAAAATATAATCTTTTCGGTTTACGCCGAGGTCACGGATTGCCACGCCGAATACTTTTTCGCTGTTCCCTGCGCCGTAGACGTCGGCAAGGTCGAACATGTTGACGCCTGCACCCATTGCCTCCACCATTACCTTTTCCGTCTGCGTCAAAGGTTTGTCCGCAATGCGCATACAACCCATTACAATCGACGACGCGTACATATCCCGTAAAGTACAATATTTCATAGAGTTTTCCTCCTCTTCATTTTTCGTTTTCCGTCTTGCCGTTCTTTATTCTGTAAACGGCGCGTAGTATTCTTTGCCCTTTTCGCAACTTACTCTGCCCTGCATATAATCGATAAGACCGCCGATAAAAGCCTCGCCCTCCGCCTTTTTCACCGCGACGGTAAAAGAAACTTTTTCACCGTAATCGGTAGAAAGCAAAGAACACGCGTGCTGCGAAAGGTATTTTTGTATCCCGTCAATCCCCGTATAATCCACGGTGAGGACGTATTCTTGGCACATTTCCAAAACACGGATATCCGCGCCGTCTAAATTTTCCGCCGCGGACGACGAATACGCGCGC
>JAZNXZ010000015.1:0-3868 GCA_045594165.1 Candidatus Scatosoma sp. | reverse complement strand
TGTATTAAAATGTCCGTATCCACAAAATCAAGTCCGAGTTCTTTTGCAAGTATTACGCCAAGTGTACTCTTTCCACACCCGGGCATACCGATTAAAATAATGTTGTTGTTTTTCATTGTTTCGTCCCCTTTTATCAATCGTGTCGATCGTTGGAATGGTAAATTTCACAAAACCGTGCCGAGAACGACGGATCTTCGCCGCCGGCGTACAAGTGCCCCGTATCCCCAAAACCGCAACAGCGGAAAACCGCAATTCCCTCGCGACGTTCTTCGGTGTACAGCGTAGTCACCGACGTAGGCAGAGCAACCAAATGATGCCAAAGGGGTATAGGCGAAACGTCCAACAAGTGTGAAAGCAACAACGCTTCCAAGCCAAAGTGGCAAAAGAGCGCAACCGTTTCCGTATGCCCCTTTTCCGTGCGGTAGAGCTTGCCATCGCGCTTATAGCCGTGCTCTGCAAGCAATTCGTCCAAACCGTCGGTCACGTAACGCACACGGCGCTCCATTTCCCCTTTTTCGTAAAAATCTTGTTTCAGCCAGCTATCTTTGTCGTACATTTGGGCATTATCCACCCATTCGGTCGGGAGCATATCCCAAGGAATGTTTCTTTCTCGCCCGGACGGCAAGGTAAGCGGACAAGCAAATTCGCGCAGCCAATCCTTTTCGATAACGTCCTGTTCTTTACCCAATGCCCTTGCCACGTAGTCACAGGTATGCCTTGCTCTGCCCAGAGGGGAAGAATACAAATGCTCGATCTTTTCCTTACCCAAACGCGCGGCAAGCAACGCCGCCTCTCTATGCCCCTTTTCCGTCAATGTATCGTTGGCGTAATCGGGATCGCCGTGACGAATGATCAATAGCCTCATACGTCCATTTCCTCCATAAACGGCATCAAAATCGAGTTTTGCACAAAAAGGTATTCGTCCTTGATTTTTAATCTGTCGCCGTCAAGTTCCAGATATTTTACAGAAGATTTTAAGGCTTTGGGGAAATCGTCCCCGATAGGGTTGCCGAATTTTTCTTCGTATTCTTTTAAGGAAAGCCCGTAGGAAGTACGGAGGGAAAGCATCAAAAACTCGAACTTCGCCGTGTTTTCGTCCACTTCTTCGCTGGAAATCGCAGGATAGAACCCCGAAATGATACATTTCATATATTCGTCCAAATCGAACGTATTGGTGAAACGCCGCCCCATCATAAACGAGCTTGCCGATACCCCTACGCCGATATATTCGCCGCGTTTCCAATAGTTAAGATTGTGCTTACTTTCATACCCGTCCATGGCGAAATTAGAAATTTCGTAACGCTTATACCCCTTTTCTTCCAAGAGTTTTCTGCCGTATTCGTACAGTTCGGCAACTTCGTCGTCGTCAGGCAATTCGCCGTTGAGATAATCGGTGAAAATAGGCGTGCCGTCCTCTACTTTGAGTGCATACATGGATATATGTTTAGAGCCGCAAGCGTGCGCCAACTCAATCGTCTTTTTAACGTCCTCTTTCGTCTGGTTTTTCAGCCCCAACATCACGTCCGTGCTGAAATTTTGCCCTTTCAACAGGTTGGTGGCATACACGTAATCGCGCGCGTTGTGGATTCTGCCAAGGTCGGCAAGCTGTTCATCTATCGCCGTCTGCAACCCGATGGAAAACCGATTGATCCCTGCCTGTAAATAGTTCTGCACTTTGTTTTCGCCAATCGTACCGGGGTTGAGCTCCAACGTGATTTCCGCGTCTTTCTTCAATTTGAAACAAGCGCGGATTTGGTTCATTGCCCCCAAAATAAGTTTGGGCGGAATATAGGACGGCGTACCGCCGCCAAAGTATACGGTGTCGAACTCGTAATCTTTAAGCTCTTCCCCGCGCATTTTCAGTTCTTTGTACAGACAAGCCATGTAGGCGTCCGCGTAGGCGATTTTGTCGGGATAGGACGTGAAATCGCAATAGGAGCATTTGTGTCTGCAAAAGGGTACGTGAATATAAATACCAGCCATAATTTTAATCCTTGTTTGTCTTCAATATTTCCATAAATACTTCGCTAGGCACGTCTACGCTGCCCACCTTACGCATACGTTTTTTACCCTCTTTCTGTTTTTCCAAGAGTTTGCGTTTACGCGTAATGTCGCCGCCGTAGCATTTCGCCAAGACGTCTTTGCGAACTGCCTTTACCGTTTCGCGTGCGATAATTTTACCGCCGACCGCCGCCTGTACGGGAATTTCGAAAAGCTGACGGGGAATCGCCTCTTTCAGATTTTCACACAGCGTTCTGCCGCGTTCGTACGCCCTGCCCTCAAACACAATCGTCGAAAGCGCGTCGCAAATTTCGCCGTTGAGCAATATATCCAAACGAACGAGCTTAGAACGCTGATATCCCGCAATTTCGTAATCGAAACTCGCATACCCTTTCGTGCGCGATTTCAAGCTGTCGAAAAAGTCGTACACGATTTCGTTAAGGGGCAGCGTATATTCCAACTTAACACGGCGTTCGTCGATATAGGTCATGTTTTTGAACACACCGCGCTTTTCCTTGCAAAGGTCCATAATCGGTCCCATATAATCGGGTGGCGTGTATACGTCCGCCTTTACAATCGGCTCTTCCATGTATTCAATATCGGACGGGTCGGGCAAATGCGAGGGATTATCGACAAAAAATTCTTCGCCGTCCGTCTTATGCACCAAATAACTAACCGACGGCGCAGTTGTGATAATATCCAAATTAAACTCACGCTCGATACGTTCTTGGATAATTTCCATGTGCAAAAGTCCCAAGAAACCGCATCGAAACCCAAAACCGAGCGCCACCGAATTGTCCGGCTCGAAAATGAGCGCGGCGTCGTTTAACTGCAATTTGCTAATGGCGTCCTTCAAATCGTTGAATTTACTGCCGTCCAAAGGATAAATCCCGCAAAAGACGACGGGTTGCACTTTTTTATACCCCGGCAAGGGCGCGGGGGCAGGGTTATTGGCAAGCGTAACCGTGTCGCCCACCGCTACGTCCTGAATCGATTTAATCGACGCCGCAATATACCCTACTTCGCCAGCCTTTAAGCTTTCTTTCGGAAAAAGCCCGGGGGCAAACGCGCCGACTTCCGTAACGTCATAGGTCGTCGGGGACAAGAACGTCTTAATGGTATCCCCCACCTTTACGCATCCGTCCATGATACGCACGAACAGGATAACCCCTTTGTAGTTGTCGTAATAACTGTCGAAAATGAGCGCCTTTAACGGCTGTTCCGTATCGCCTTGGGGCGCGGGGAAGGCGTCCTTTATCGCCTCTAACAAATCTTCGATATTCGTACCTTCTTTGGCTGACACGCAGGGTACGTCGTCCGCAGGCAAGCCGATAACTTCTTCGATTTCCTTTTTGACCTCGTCCACCCTTGCGCTGGGCAGGTCAATTTTATTGATAACGGGCAAAATTTCTAAATCGTTTTCAATAGCAAGATACACGTTGGCAAGCGTTTGCGCCTCTACACCCTGCGTTGCATCCACAACCAAAATCGCCCCCTCGCACGCCGCCAACGAACGGCTGACCTCGTAGGTAAAGTCCACGTGTCCCGGCGTATCAATCAGGTTATATTCGTATTCCTGCCCGTCTTTTGCGTTGTAATACATACGAACAGGCGTGAGCTTGATGGTAATACCGCGTTCGCGCTCGATATCCATACTGTCGAGCAGCTGTTCTTCCATATCGCGCTTGGACACCTGCCCCGTGCGCTCAATCAAGCGGTCCGCAAGGGTGCTTTTGCCGTGGTCGATATGGGCTACGATACAGAAATTTCGAATGTGGTCTCTATCCCGCAAGGTAAATAACCTCCGAATCTCATAATTGTTTTAATGATACAACACCCGTGAAAATCGTGCAAGCGGTAAAGCGTT
>JAZNXZ010000014.1:0-3387 GCA_045594165.1 Candidatus Scatosoma sp. | reverse complement strand
ATTAAAGCATAACTGAGGTGTTATAAAAATGGCAACGATTTTGGTGACGGGCGGTTGCGGCTATATCGGCTCGCACACGGTTTTAGAACTTTTGAACAAAAACTACGACGTGGTGGTCGTGGACAATTTCAGCAATTCCAGCTTTGAGGGGTTGCGTCGCGTGCAAGAAATCACGAAAAAAACGGTTACCTTTTACGAGGCGGATATTCGCGACGTAGCGGCGATGGAAAGCATTTTCCAAAAGCATAAATTTGATGCGGTTATCCATTTTGCGGCGTTCAAAGCGGTGGGAGAAAGCGTGCGCTTGCCTTTGAAATATTACGAAAACAACATCAGCGGTACGGTGTCCTTGCTCCAAATCATGGAAAAATACAACGTCAAAAAGATTATTTTCTCGTCGTCGGCGACCGTTTACGGCGACCCCGAACGTTTGCCCTTGGACGAAAATTGCCGTCTTTCGACAACCAACCCTTACGGCAGTACCAAACTCATGATGGAAATGATTATGCAGGATTTGTACAAGGCGGATAAAAATTGGAATATCATTTTGCTCCGCTATTTCAATCCCGTAGGCGCACACGAGAGCGGTTTAATCGGCGAAGACCCGAAGGGTATTCCCAACAACTTGATGCCGTTCGTAGCGCAGGTGGCGACGGGTAAGCTTGCATGCATCAACGTATTCGGCAACGATTACGACACCCCCGACGGTACGGGCGTACGCGATTATATTCACGTAGTAGACCTCGCGTTGGGGCATATTGCGGCAATCGAACAATGCAACGACGCAGGCGTACATATTTACAACCTCGGTACGGGACGCGGTTATAGCGTTATGGACATGATCCACGCGTTTGAAAAGGCGTGCGGCAAAAAATTGCCTTACAAGATTTGCGACCGCCGTCCCGGCGATATTGCAGCTTGCTACGCCGCTCCCGATAAGGCAAAAAAAGAGCTGAAGTGGGAGGCAAAGTTCGGTATCGAAGAAATGTGTGCGTCGCAATGGAAGTGGCAGAGTGGTAACCCCAACGGTTACGAATCTTAAAGCGCGCATGATACAACCCGACGAAATTATCCGTTCCCACCGCAAAACGCTGGCAATTTCTATCGATTGCAACAATCGTTTAATCGTCCGCGCACCCTATCGATGCGGCAAAGAACGGATTTTTGCGTTTATACAGGAAAAAGAAAATTGGATTTTACGGAAAAGAGCTGAAAGAGCGGGTACGGGTATCGAATTACCGAGCGAAAATCTGCACGGATATCAATTTTTACTGCTTGGCGAACGGTGCACGGTTTATCTGACGGACGAGCGGAAAATTGGTTACGACCAACGTACCCATGCCGTATACTTGCCCGCAAAAAACAGCCGAAAGCGATTGATACAATGGCTAAAAGAAAATGCGGCGCGTATCTTAACCGAGCGCACGGAAAAACTAGCGCAAATCATGAAAACGGCGTACAAATCGGTAACAATCTCGTCTGCGCGCGGAAAATGGGGCTCGTGTTCGTTTGACAACGCGTTGCGGTATTCTTACCGTTTGTTATACGCGCCCAAGTCCGTGATTGAATACGTGATAGTACACGAATTAGCACATACGCGGTATAAGAATCATTCCGTTCAATTTTGGGCGGAAGTGGAAAAATACGTCCCCGATTGGAAAGAGAAACGCAACTGGTTAAAACGTCACAGTGCGTTGATGGGGATATTCTAAAAAAGAAAGGGGGTACATATCGCAATGAAAAAGAAATTTTTCCGTTTAGCGTGCTGTTTTGCGGCGACGTGCGGCATGTTCGCCTTTTCAGGCTGCGCAGGGATTTTACGTTCGCTGTTGTTCGATGACAGCAGTAGCAGCGAAAAGAGTTATGCGGAAGACGAATGGAACCCGTACGAGGACGCCTTGGGCGGAAATTCGTCGTCGATAAGCAGTGACGCGGAAACGAATGCAAGTAGCGAAAACACCGAAAGCAGTGAAAGCGGCGAAAATAGCGCAAGCAGCGAGAGCAGTGAAAACAGCGCAAGCATCCCTCAGCCTAATCAACCGGATTCCGACAAAGAACTTTTGCGAACGGAAACGGACGAACTCGGACATAAAATCGCCTATTACGCGGACGGAACGAAAGAGGATTTGGGTAGAGTAACGCCCCTTGATTTTACCCCCGTATCACCGACGGAAAAAGAAGGATATCAGTATTTTGCAACCTTGAAAAAAGCGGACGGCTTATGCGCTTTCTATCGCGAAATCTTTACCGTAGCGTGCAGTTTTCACGGCTCTAACAAAAACGTTACGCTTACGGAAGATTATTACGACATTGCGGAAATGCGCTTTTCACAGCACGGTTTAACCAGTGACGAGGCGGTCAGCGTTTGGCGTACGGTTTCGCTGGAATATCCCGAGTTTTTCTGGTGGGGAAATACCGTTTTACTCGGCAAAACACAGCTCAACTTTTTGATCGATCCTTTGTACGCGCAGGCAAGCGAGCGAGCGGCGGCGCAAATGGCGATTGAGGATATGGTGCGCGATTGCGATAGATATTTGGACGGAACGACGAGTAAGGTAGAACGCGCGTTGACGCTTCACGATTACGTAGCGCAAAAGATAGAATACGCATACGAGGCAGACAACGTCACGCCCGAGGACGATATTTGGGCGCACAATATCGCAGGCGGCGCGCAATACGGTAAGGGCGTTTGCGAATCGTACGCAAAGACGTATGCATATTTGTGCGAACAGTTCGCTTTGCCTTGTATTACGGCAACCGGGTTTGCGGAGGAAAATGGCGAGTCGATCGGCCACGCATGGAACGTGGTGCAAATCGACGGCGGTTGGTATGACGTAGATATCACTTGGAACGATTTAGGCGGTGCGACACTTTCCCGTGAATGGTTCGGTACAGATCCCGACGTATTTGCCGTCACGCACGACGTATTCTCGCCCGACGACGGGTGGAACGTCAATTACATGTTCGCATTACCCACGTTAGATGGTGAAGGTCTTACCCCCATCCGCGCGGCAAACGCAGAAGATATAAGCAGTGGAAAATATACGAAAGACACCGCGCCCATGTATAAATCTATCGAAGACGTTTGTGAACTTATCGGCGAGGGGATTACCTACGAAACCTATCTCTATCCCAAGACGGAGGCAACGCCTACGCAAACGGAAATTGTAGCCGAGGGGGCAACGTTAGATACTGTGACGCATACGGAGGGAACGCTGGTTATCAACGGCACGTACCGTTCGTCCTTTGGCGGTTATTACGAAATCGCAGCTCTTGTTTCCCTTAATGAAATTACGTTTTTAGGGGACGTCGTTTTACGTAACGTTGCATATACCGCACCGAAAATCAATCTTGGAGGAAAAACCCTGACGACGGAAGGTTTGGTTG
>JAZNXZ010000013.1:0-4960 GCA_045594165.1 Candidatus Scatosoma sp. | reverse complement strand
GACGTACGTGTTCTGCAAAATCACGGGTATCCCTAAGAACCGCGTAATCGGTACGGGTACGACGTTGGATAGTATTCGTTTGAGAACGCGCCTTTCCGAATTGTATTCGGTAAACCAAAAGCAGGTACACGCATACGTTTTAGGCGAACACGGCGATTCCTCGTTTGTGGCTTGGTCGGCGGCAGACATTTCTGGTATCCCCTTGGACGAATACGAAAAATCCTTGACGGATAAAACGGCGTTGAAGGTTAGCTCTTACACGCGTGAAGAAGTGGAAGAATACGTAAAGAAATCGGGCGGCCAAATCATTGCAGGCAAAGGCGCAACGTTCTACGGCATCGCGGCGAGCGTAACGCAGATCGTCAACAGCATTTATTCCAGCGCGTATACGATTTTGCCCGTATCCACGGTTTTGGACGGCGAATACGGCATTTCGGACGTAGCGCTTTCTACCCTTTGCGCAATTAGCAAGGAAGGGATTGTTACAACGCTCACGCCGAAACTTTCGGATGAAGAGCTTGCAAAAATGCAAAACAGCGCGGAAGTGCTTAAAGGCGTTCTTGCGCAGATTGATATCTAAATAAAAGAACAGAGAGGAAATAGTATGGAATACCGTATCGAAAAAGACACGATGGGCGAAATGCAAGTCCCCGCAGACAGATATTGGGCGGCGCAGACGCAGAGAAGTTATCAAAACTTCCGTATCGGCAACGAAATTATGCCCCGTGAAATCACCCACGCATTCGGCATTTTGAAAAAAGCGGCGGCACTTGCCAACAACAAGCTCGGCAAACTCGCCGACGATAAAAAGGACGCGATTTGCGCGGCTTGCGACGAAGTAATCTCGGGCGAACTCAACGGGCATTTCCCGCTCGTTGTATGGCAGACGGGTAGCGGTACGCAATCGAATATGAACGCAAACGAAGTTATCGCAAACCGCGGCAACGAGATTGCAGGTAAAAAATTGCTCCACCCCAACGACGATATCAACAAGAGCCAGAGTTCCAACGATACTTTCCCCACGGCAATGCATATCGCGGCGGTCGTAGCGATCGAAGATAAGCTTTTCCCTGCTATGGATAAGCTGATTGCAACGCTCAAACGCCTTGAAGTAGAAAACGAAGGGATCGTAAAGAGCGGCAGAACGCATTTGCAGGACGCAGTTCCCATCGCATTCTCGCAAGAAATCAGCGGTTGGACGAATATGATTGAAAAGGCAAAGGCGCAGCTCACGCTTGCGTTGCCGGGACTCAAAGAACTTGCGCTCGGCGGTACGGCGGTCGGCACGGGCTTAAACGCGCCTAAGGGCTTTGCGGAAGAGGTAGCGGCGCAGGTATCCGCATTGACGGGTAAGTCGTTCGTAACGGCAGAAAACAAATATCACGCGTTGACGGCAAAGGACGAACTCGTGTTTGCGCACGGCGCCCTCAAAGCGCTTGCGTGCAACCTTATGAAGATTGCAAACGACGTTCGTTGGCTTGCTAGCGGTCCGAGAGACGGACTTGGCGAAATCTTTATCCCCGAAAACGAACCCGGTTCTTCGATTATGCCCGGCAAGGTAAATCCTACGCAATGCGAATCTATGACGATGGTTGCCGTACAAGTTATGGCAAACGACGTAGCGGTCGGCATGGGCGCGTCGCAGGGGAATTTTGAACTCAACGTATTTATGCCCGTGATTATCTATAATTTCTTGCAGTCGGTAAGATTGCTTGCAGACGGTATTACGTCTTTTGAAAGCAACTGTGTAACGGGTATTAAAGCGAATAAGGAAAAGATGCATCATAATTTGTACAATTCGTTGATGCTCGTTACGGCACTCAACCCGTATATCGGCTATGAAAACGCGGCGAAAACGGCGAAGAAGGCATACAAGGAAAACATTTCCTTGAAAGAGGCTTGCGTGGCGCTTGGGTTCTTGACGGCGGAAAAATTCGACGAAGTATTCCGTCCCGAAGAAATGGCATATCCCCAGAAATAATTCCAAAAGTAAAAATAATTGCAAAAGGTAGCGTATTTGATATGAAGATTAGTTATTATCCCGGTTGTACGCTCAGGACGAAAGCAAAGGAGTTGGACGATACCGCTCGTCTTTGCGCGAAGGCTTTGGGCGTGGAAATGGAGGAAGTGGAAAATTGGCAATGTTGCGGCGCCGTGTATAAAATGGGCACGGACGAAATCGCAACCAAATTGTCGGCGGTGCGCGCACTCGATTATGCAAAGCATCACGGCGGAAAGTTGCTTACGCTTTGCTCGGCATGCCACAACGTCATCAAGCGTACCAACGAAGATATGAAAGCGGACGGAGATATTTGTTTCCGCGCGAACAATTACCTCAAACTCGACGAACCGTATAAAGGGGAAACGGAAGTGCTCCATTACCTCGAAATGCTGAAAAACGTCGTTGGGTTTGACAATATTAAAAAAGCGGTAGTAAATCCTTTGAACCGCAAAATCGGCGCGTATTACGGCTGTCTGCTGTTACGTCCTAGCGGCGTTATGGCGTTTGACAATCCCGAAAACCCGACGATTATCGAAGATTTTATCCGTGCAATCGGCGGCACGCCCGTCGTATACCCTTTCCGTAACGAGTGTTGCGGCGCGTACGTATCCTTGAAAAATAGCGAACTCCCCAAAGAGAAATCGCGCAAGGTACTTTCCAGCGCAAAGGAAAAGGGCGCGGAAGAGGTCATCACGGCTTGTCCGCTTTGCCTGTATAACTTGCAGGTAAACGGCGACGGTATTTTGCCAGTGCGGTATTTTACCGAACTTTTGGCTGAGGCTTTGGGGGTGAACGCATGAGGAAAGCAGAACGTATTGAAAATCTTAACAGACTCAGCGGCACGGACGTCAAAAAATGTATGAAATGCGGCAAATGCTCCGGTCGTTGTCCTGCGTTTAAGGATATGGACATCAAGCCTCATCAGTTTGTTTCCATGCTCGGTCAAGGCAGAATTGACGAACTGCTTGAAAGCAAAGCGATTTGGAACTGTCTTTCGTGCATGGCTTGCGTAGAGCGTTGCCCTCGCGGGGTTGCGCCTGCGGCGGTGATTGAGTCGGTACGCGATACGGTCGTTCGTATGCAGGGTGCAAACGGAATCAAGGCAGAAGATATTCCGCCTATCGTAGACGAGTTGATTCCTCAGCAGCTCTTGGTAAGCGCGTACAGAAAGTATAACAAGTAACTCCCCGAAATTGTTTTCGGATAAACAGAAAAATCCAAAAGAAAGAGAGTGTAAAAAATGCAAAGAATAGGTGTTTTTATTTGTTGGTGCGGCAGTAATATCGCGGCGACGGTAGACGTGGAAAAGGTTGCGGAAGTAATCAAAAGCGAACCGGGCGTCGTATATTCCGCCAACTATCAATACATGTGTTCGGAAAACGGTCAACAGCTTGTAAAGCAGGCGATTAAAGAACACAACCTGACGGGCGTTGTTATCGGCGCTTGCTCTCCCCGTATGCACGAGGCGACTTTCCGCAAAGCGGCTAGCGAGGCTGGACTCAACCCTTACATGGTAGAAATTGCAAATATTCGTGAACATTGTTCGTGGATTCACAAGGATAAGGACGAAGCGACGGAAAAAGCCGTTGTCCTTGTTCGTACGGCGATTGCAAAGGTAAAGCTCAACGCACCTTTGACGGCAGGGGAAAGCCCCGTTGTAAAACGCGCTTTGGTTATCGGCGGCGGTATT
The DNA here is from genome assembly GCA_045594165.1 of Candidatus Scatosoma sp. GTDB lineage: Bacteria > Bacillota > Clostridia > Christensenellales > Borkfalkiaceae > Scatosoma. Next base: position 1,268 of record JAZNXZ010000013.1, on the reverse strand, counting down.
GCAGGTATTCAGGCTGCGCTTGACATTGCAGAGGCGGGCTTTGAGGTGGATATCGTGGAAAAGAACGCAACTATCGGCGGCAGAATGGCGCAGATTGACAAGACGTTCCCTACGCTCGACTGTTCCGCTTGTATCCTTACGCCGAAAATGGTAGACTGCGCACAGCACGAAAAAATCGACATCCTTTCCTATTCGGAAATTGAAGAGGTAAAAGGTTTCGTCGGGAACTTTAACGTAAAAATCCGCCGTAAGGCAAGATACGTGGACGAAACGAAGTGTACGGGCTGTAAAATCTGTATGGAAAAATGTCCGTCCAAAAAGGGCTTGAACGAGTTCAATATGAATTTGAATACCCGTCCCGCTATTTATATTCCGTTTGCGCAGGCGATTCCTAACGTAGCGGTAATCGACCCGACGCAATGTATTAAAATGAAAACGGGTAAATGCGGTATCTGTCAAAAATTCTGCGGTGCGGGCGCAATCGACTACGAACAGAAAGATACGTTTGAAGAACGTCAGTACGGCGCAATCGTCGTAGCGACGGGCTTTAAGCCGATTGAACTCGATAATTTTAACGAATACGGATACAGCGATAACAAGGACGTTATCACGTCTTTGGAACTCGAAAGATTGATGAACGCGGCTGGTCCTACAAACGGCGTTTTGCTCCGTCCCTCCGACGGCGAGCATCCGAAGGTAATCACCTTTATTCAATGCGTAGGCTCGCGTGATACCAGCGGTTGCGGCAAACCGTATTGCTCTAAGATTTGCTGTATGTATACGGCGAAACACGCTATGCTTATCCGTGAAAAATATCCCGATACCGAAGTGCACGTATTCTATATCGACGTGCGTACCCCGGGTAAAAACTACGACGAATTCTTCCGCCGTGCGGTGGAACAGTACGGCGTGGACTATATCAAGGGTATGGTCGGCAAAGTTTATAACGAAAACGGCAAGTTGATGGTGCAAGGCTCGAATTTGATTGACAACGAGCAAATCACGATTGAGTCCGACCTTGTCGTACTCGCGGCTGCGATTGAGCCCGAGCCTTCCGTAAGAAAGGTTGCAACGCTCTTGACGGCGAGCATTGACACGAACAATTTCCTTACCGAATCGCACGCAAAGCTCCGTGCCGTAGAAAGGCCTACGGCAGGCGTATACCTCGCAGGCGTATGCCAAGGCGCTAAGGATATCCCTGAAACGGTATGGCAGGCGTCGGCGTGTGGGGCAAAAGTAATCGGTTTGCTCGTAAAAGACAAACTCAA
>JAZNXZ010000012.1:0-12093 GCA_045594165.1 Candidatus Scatosoma sp. | reverse complement strand
TGCTGTATAATTTTATCATATCCGATGAATATAAGAGTTTTACACCTATTGCAGAAAATTGCTTTACACAAAGTCTTGTTAACGATAAGCTAAAAGGCAAACATAGTTATCTAAAAAATCTGCGAAATTTTGCTATTACATTAATTTTGTTATCATCAGTATTTCTTGCGATAATGATGATTATCAAACTAATCATATTCAAATCAGCAATTTACGTAGCAGGTATGACCATTGGTTATGCTATAATAACTGCATTATTTGCGTCATTACTACCTGCAATGACGTTAAGTCTAGCGCATTCAAGCTGGTACGATAAGATTTTTTCAAAAAATGATTATACTCTCCTATAAAACCTACGCGCCATTATCACTCAGAAAAAAGACAGAACAATAAATAATATTGCAATTATTGTAAGTTGTATTATAGGTATTATATTTATTATTTATATGTCGGCAACAAATATACAGTTTTATAAAGATAAGATGCTTGTTTGCGATATCAAACAAACAGAATACAGCTATAATGATATAGAAAACATATACTACATAAAATCAAGATACAATGTTTACGGCGATGTAATTAATCGCTCATCATACGTTATCGTTTTCAATAATGGTGAATCTATTGATCTTGACGAATGGACAACCGTTAAAAACACTGAAAAATATATATTGCCCATACTCGATAAAGTGCCGATTATAGTTGAATCAGACAAAGATTTACCTTAATTATCACCGTTTATAACAATAAAAAACGGATATCACAAATGTGATATCCGTTTTGCTGTGTACAGCATATATTGGTGCCGCTGACCGGGCTTGAACCGGTACGGTATTTCTACCGAGGGATTTTAAGTCCCTTGCCTCTGCCTATTCCACCACAGCGGCATATATACGGATGTTATAAAACAAAGGAAAACTCTGCACCGCGAAGATGCAGAGTTTTTTGGAGGCGCCACCCGGATTTGAACCGGGGGATAAAGGTTTTGCAGACCTTGGCCTTACCACTTGGCTATAGCGCCATCCCTGCCGCCTTGTCGGCAAATAAAATAAAAAACAGTACGGATATTTGGAGCGGGAAACGAGATTCGAACCCGCGACATTCACCTTGGCAAGGTGACGCTCTACCACTGAGCTATTCCCGCATATTTCATCCGCACTGTTTTTGTTGGTGGAAGCTACAGGGATCGAACCTGTGACCCTCTGCTTGTAAGGCAGATGCTCTCCCAGCTGAGCTAAGCTTCCGTCGAAAGCTTATTTACTATACCACATAAAAAAAAGAAAGGCAAGCATTTTTGCTCAATTTTTCAAAAAAAATTAAAAAAAATAAAAAATTTTTTCAAAGCCTTTATTTTCGCGGTGTTTACGGCAAAAAACAGTTTTTAAGATTTTGGAAAATCCTGAAAAAGCAGATAGATTTTATAATATTTTACGCGGATTTTAGAAAAATGATACCATAAAGACGGATAAAAATACGGCGTTTGCCCTATAAGCTTGCAAAATTTTTACAAATTCGTGTTTACATACAAAAAAAAGAGTTTATATATAATGGATAACAGTTGGACAGGCGGTTGACACCGAGGGGGAAAATCTGTTATAATAAAGAAAAATTATTAATGAGGTAATTATTATGAAATACGCACTCAGAGGCATCACCGCCGAAGAACTCAGCTACACCATGAACCACATCAAAGCGGACAAGGACACGAAGTTTGAAATCAAACCTCAGTTCTCCCGTACGATCAGAAGAGTAAAAGAAAACGACAAAATCTGGCTCGTTGCTTTGGAAGTAAAGGTAGAATCCACGGACGATTCTCCCAAGCCTTTCAATATGAAAGTGCGCCTTGTAGGTTTGTTCGAGGCAGAGGACGTGAACACGGACGAAGACAAGCAGGTTCTTGCAATCAGCACGACGGAAATCGTATATCCTTACCTTCGCGCAGCGGTTTCGGCATTGACGTCGAACGCGTTCATCCAACCTATGATGTTGCCCGTTATTCCTGCAGGTATGATGTTCCCCGAAGATCAGGCTGGCACGACGTTTGATGCGCCTGACGCATTGAAAAACTAAATCAAAAACGTAAAGACGGGTTTTTGCCCGTCTTTTTTCGTAACGGAGAAGGCTATGCAAGCAACCGAAATCACAGCGATTCTTAACAGCCAACGCGCGTATTATAACGAGGGGCGCACTTTGCCCGTTTCCGCGCGTATCGCCGCGTTGAAAACTTTGCAAAATTATATAAAAACGCACGAAAAGGAATTTTTGGACGCATTGAAAACCGACCTTGGTAAGAGTGAATTCGAGGGATATACCTGCGAAGTCGGTTTGGCGCTGTCCGAGCTGCGTTTCGTAATTAAGCGGCTGAAAAAATGGGTGCGTGCGCGCCGTGTAAAGACGCCGTTGGCGCAGTTTGCGTCGAAGAGTTACCGTCAGCCTACGCCGTATGGCAACACGCTGATTGTCAGCCCTTGGAATTATCCGTTTTTGCTGACGGTCGATCCGTTGATTGCGGCGTTGGCGGCAGGCAATACCGCGATCGTAAAGCCGAGCGCCTATTCCCCTGCGACGGGGGCGTCAATCCAAAAGATGACCAAAGCATGTTTTGCGCCGCAATACGTGGCGACAATCTTGGGCGGCAGGGCGGAAAACGCCTGTCTTTTGGCGCAGAAGTTTGATTTTATTTTCTTCACGGGCAGTCAAAACGTGGGCAAAGAAGTGATGCGTGCGGCGGCGGAAAATCTTACGCCGATTGCCTTGGAGCTCGGCGGTAAAAGCCCGTGTATCGTGGACGAAACGGCGAAAATCCCCTTGGCGGCAAAGCGTATCGTTTTTGGCAAATTCTTAAACTGCGGACAGACCTGCGTCGCGCCCGATTATATTCTTTGTTCGGCGAGCGTAAAGGAAGAACTGATTGCGTGTATCCGTCGGGAAATCACGGCGCAATTCGGTGGAAATCCGTTGAAAAATCCCTTGTGCGGGAAGATTGTCAACCTCAAACATTTTACACGCTTAAAGGGGCTGATAGAGCCTGAAAAAACCGTTTGCGGTGGGGGCGTGGACGAAAACACGCTGAAAATCGAGCCCACCGTTTTGGATAACGTTACTTGGGACGACGGCGTGATGCAAGAAGAAATTTTCGGGCCGATTTTGCCGATTTTGACCTTTGAAAATTTCGACGAAGTGGATAAAGTTTTAGAAGACAAACAAAAACCGTTGGCGCTGTATTTGTTCACCGAAGACAAAAAACGGGCGAAAGCGGCAATGGCGCGTTGGCGTTTTGGCGGCGGCTGTATCAACGACGTAATCATTCATTTGGCGACGAGCGAAATGGGGTTTGGCGGCGTTGGGGAAAGCGGCATGGGCGAATATCACGGCAAAGCAGGCTTTGATTTATTCTCGCACGAGAAGAGTATCGTAGACAAAAAGACTTGGATAGACCTGCCGATGCGTTATCAACCGTATACCAAAAAGAAAGAAAAAATCGTCCGTAAATTTTTGAAATAAGGCGTAACACTGTACAAAAAAACACGGCTGCAAATTATTTGCAGCCGTGTTTTTAATTTTCTGTCAAACCTAAAATATAATTTGCGTCCAAATCCAGTTCTTTACAAAGCTTTGCAAAGGTGTCGAGTTTCGGCATCTTTTTTGTCGTGCGGTATTGCGTCACCATTTCAGGCGAAACGCCGATAAGCCGCGCAATTTCCACCGTCGTTAAGCCGCTGTTTTTTAATTCTTCGCTAAGTTTTTCTTTTATTATTACGTTTTCCATAAAAATATTATATAACTAATGGTTAGAAAAATACTTGACAACTAACCAAGGGTTAGCTTATAATAAAAATACAGAATTTATTTTTGGAGGTGTTTTTATGAACAACAACAATCTTGCGCGTTTTTTATTGACCTTTTTCTTGGGTTGGCTCGGTAGTTTCATTATCAATCACAGCTCTTTGAAACCGGCAAATCACAAATCGCGGACGTGGGCTTATTTTTGGTTTACAATTTTGACCTTCGGGATTTATCCGTTGGTAGCATCTATTTGCAATTTGACCTTTAACCCGGACAGCACGGCAAACATTGGTTATTTTGTGGATGGATGGCATCATAATTAATAAAAGGAAGAGCGGTTGCATAGCCGCTCTTTTTTATGCTCCATTACGCATACGACGAAATTCGCCTGTCAAACGCCGTCGGTTTTCGTCGTTTGCGGTGCGCCCCACAGGCGGTTATCCCCATACGACGGGGAAGGACAAAATTCGCCATAAAAGGACAAAAACCGCAAAAGGGGGCGGTAGGGGAGTGCATGACACGGTTATAAAAACGGTTGTATACAACCGCATGTGCGGTCGGTAAAATATGCGCTTACCCCCATACGAGCCAAGACATATCGTAACGAAACAATTTTTTGTTTGTTTATGGAAAACTGTGGGCGTTGCTTTTTTGGTTGCGCAAAAATTATTTTGCCTTGAATGCTTGATAAAATTTGTTTTATGTGTTATAATAAGGAAAACGGCTTATCGGCGGCACGCCGAAATATTTACGTAAGTCTAAAAAATATAGACGCCTGACGAAAGATAAAGGAGCAAAATATTTTATGCAGTTTACAGTATTTTGGAATCAAATGACGGGAAATCCGTTGCTATTCGTTGCCGTAATATTAACGCTCGGCGTTATATTGGTAAACGGTTGGACGGACGCGCCGAATGCGATTGCGACGTGCGTGGTAACGAGATGTATGAAACCGAAAGCGGCAATACTTATGGCGGCGGTGTTTAATTTCCTCGGTGTATTCGTGATGACGCTTATCAATGCAACCGTTGCGGAAACGATTACAAAAATGGTGGACTTCGGACAAGATTCCAAGCAAGCAATCGTTGCATTGAGCGCGGCGTTGTTTGCGATTGTATTATGGGCGACGCTTGCATGGGTGTTCGGTATCCCCACCAGCGAGAGCCACGCTTTAATAGCAGGGCTTACGGGCAGCGCGATTGCATTGCACAACGGCTTTGGCGGCGTAAACGGCGGCGAATGGGTGAAAGTTTTATACGGTATCGGGATTTCCGTCGTTCTCGGTTTTGGTTTGGGTTGGTTGACCTGTAAACTGGTCACGAAAATTTGCTATAATCTGAACAGACCGAAAACAGAACCCTTTTTCAAGGGGGCGCAAATTACGGGCGCGGCGGCGATGGCGTTTATGCACGGCGCGCAGGACGGTCAAAAATTTATGGGCGTTATCTTGCTTTGCGTATTTATGGCAAACGGAGCGGGTAACGGTATCCCTACGAATTTTACTATTCCGATTTGGCTTATGATCGTTTGCTCCGTAGTGATGGCGGCAGGTACGGCAATCGGCGGAAAGAAGATTATCAAATCCGTCGGTATGGATATGGTAAAGTTGGAAAAATACCAAGGCTTTTCGGCAGATATTGCGGCGGCGACTTCCCTTTTGTTCTGTTCGCTGTTCAGTCTTCCCGTATCCACCACGCACGTAAAAACAACGTCTATCATGGGCGTTGGCGCGGTAAAGAGAGTATCGGCAATCAATTTCGGCGTCGTTAAGGAAATGGTGCTGACGTGGATATTGACCTTCCCTGGGTGCGGATTGGTAGGTTTCTTAATGACAAAATTATTTATATTCATATTTTAAGGGATAAGGAGATATAAAAATGGCAAAAGGCGATAAATTTTATTTTGAAAACTTTGTAGCAATTACCGAACTTTCCAAACAAGCGGCGAATTATTTGGTGGAATGTCTTGAAAATTACAACGCGGAAAATATCGAGCAAATGCTCGCAAACATGCACGAAATCGAGCATAACGCAGACGTGAAAAAGCACGAAATGCGCGAGGCGCTTGCAAAAGCGTTTGTAACGCCCGTTGACCGCGAAGATTTGGATATGCTCAGCCATCAGCTCGACGACGTGGTGGACTTGATTGAAGAAGTATTGCAAAAATTCTATATTTACGATATCAAAAACATTGATGCGCCGGCAATCGAGTTTGCAAAAAATATCGTCAAATCCTGCGATATTCTTGGTCAAATCATGGGCGAGTTTGAAAACTTCAAAAAATCCAAAACGCTGCATCCGCTTATCGTGGAACTCAACGACGTGGAAGAAGAATGCGACAAGTTGTATTTGACCTCTATGCGTGCGCTTACGAAGAATTCGACGGACGTTATGGAAACGATTTCTTGGCGTAAGATTTACAAGAGCTTAGAAGCGTGCGCAGATGCGTGTGAACACGTAAGCGAATGCGTCGGCTCGGTTATTATGAAAAATACTTAATTTGCAAAAGACAAAGAAAAAAGCGTATACGCGGTTGCGTATACGCTTTTTTAATGCTTTACTATCATCAAAGATTGGGTAAACCTGCCAAACCTTTTTCAATTTCTTCGTCGGTGGGGATATAGTCGGTCATCTTTCCGTCGTGGAATTTTTCGTAACTCATCATATCGAAATATCCCGTGCCCGTCAACCCGAACACGATCACCTTTTGTTCGCCCGTTTCTCTGCACTTGATCGCCTCGTCCATGGCGACGCGGATCGCGTGGCTGGATTCGGGAGCAGGTAAAATGCCTTCGATACGCGCGAAATATTCCGCCGCCTCGAAAACGTCCGTCTGTTTCACCGAACGCGCCTCCATAAGCCCCTGATCGTACAGCTCGGACAGCGTCGACGTCATACCGTGATAGCGCAGACCGCCTGCGTGGCTCGCCGCAGGGATAAAGCCCGAACCGAGCGTATACATTTTCGACAGCGGACAAATTTTACCCGTATCGCAATAATCGTACGCGTATTTTCCGCGCGTCAACGTGGGGCAGGACGACGGCTCTACCGCGATAAAGCGATAATCAGCTTTGCCCTGCAATTTTTCCGCCATGAACGGTGCGATCAAACCGCCCAAATTGCTGCCGCCGCCTGCGCAACCGATAATGATATCCGCCTTGACGCCGTATTTATCCAACGCCGTTTTCGTTTCCATGCCGATTACCGATTGATGCAAAAGGACTTGGTTTAACACGCTGCCCAAAGCGTAGCGATACCCCTTGCGCGTGGACGCTGCCTCCACTGCCTCCGAAATCGCACAGCCGAGTGAACCGTTTGTGCCGGGGAACTCTGCATTGATTTTTTTACCGACTTCCGTCGTCATAGAGGGGGAGGGGGTGACGTTTGCGCCGTAGGTGCGCATCACTTCGCGCCTAAAAGGCTTTTGCTCGTACGAACATTTTACCATGAACACGTTGCAATCGAGCCCGAAATACGAACACGCCATTGAAAGCGCCGTGCCCCATTGCCCTGCGCCCGTTTCGGTGGTAACGCCCGTCAAGCCTTGTTCTTTGGCGTAATACGCCTGCGCGATTGCCGAGTTCAATTTATGCGAACCGCTGGTGTTATTGCCCTCAAATTTATAATAGATGTGCGCGGGCGTGCCCAGCTTTTTTTCCAAGCAGTACGCGCGGATTAAAGGGGCGGGACGGTACATCTTATAGAAATCGCGCACTTCCGTGGGGATTTCGATATAAGGCGTCGTATCGTCTAATTCCTGCTTAGCAAGCTCTTCGCAAAACACTTCCGACAGCTCTTCCAACGTAATGGGTTGCATGGTCTTAGAGCTGAGTAAGGGTGCCGGCTTGTTCTTCATAAACGCGCGCAAGTTGCACCAAGTATACGGGAGCTCGTTTTCGCTTAAATAGATTTTATAAGGGATTTCTTTTTTCATATTCTCTCACTCCTTTAGACTAACAAGAATTGAAATCAACAAGGTTTTAGAGGCAAAAAAGACGCTTTTCAGTCTTATTGCGGTTTAACTCTTGTTCGGCTAACTTGGATACCGAATATATTATCATATTTTTCGATAACGGTCAAGCAAATAAACGGCAAAATCGATAAATAAAAAGCCGCTTTCTTAAAAAGCGGCGTATTTTTACGTGCAGTGTGGGGAATTATAATTTGAGATAATCAAAAAATCCGCCCGTTTCCAAATCTTTCCAGTACAGCATACCGTTATCGAGCAGGATATACGAGTGCGGTGTTCCGTCCTTAGGCAGGGCAACCGAACCGCAGTTTGCATAGATTGCACCGCCGTCCAAAACTTTGTGGTGGGGGTTGTGAAAATGTCCGTTGAAAAGGACGTCGCCCTCTTTCAAAAGGGGAGGTTTTTGATCGTCGAACAGATGCCCATGGGTTAAAAACAACGTCTTTTTGCCCAGCGAAAGCAACGCGTAATCTGCCATGATGGGAAATTCCAACACCATTTGATCCACTTCGCTGTCGCAGTTGCCGCGTACGCAAATAATTTTGTCCTTAATTGCGTTGAGCATAGCAAAAACCTGTTTGGGGGAATATTCGTCGGGGAAGTCGTTGCGCGGTCCGTGATAAAGAAGATCACCCAAAAGAATGAGTTTTTCCGCGCCCTCGTTTTCAAAGGCGGTGAGCAATGTTTTGCACCACGCCGCCGAGCCGTGAATATCCGATGCGATGATATATTTCATAAAAACTCCGTTTAGAAAATAAACTTGACGATATCGAACTGTTCGGGTAGAGGGGCGCCGCTACTTAAAATTTCCGATTGTTTTTCCAACAGTTGAGGCAATTCTTCTTCGCGTGCGCTGTGGAAAGAAAATTCTGCAAAATTGACCGCTTTGTTTGCCAAAAGGTTGATGGCGGTGGATACAAATTCTCTGCTTTCCGTAATGCCCTTGATCGTGACGTTGTTTTTCATGGCATATTCCAGATTTACGTGCAGATTTTTCCCCGTCAAAGAGCAGAACGATACGTACGCTTCGCGCTTGACCAAAGGGAAGAGCAAGGAAGGTTCGCAACGGTTGTTGAACGCGATATATACCGCACCGTCCGCCAATTTTCCACCCGTTACGTTGAGCACGTTTTGGCGCAAATTTTCGTCGTTGGGGAAGGTGTAATAGATACCGCTGCGCTTTGCCCTAGCAAGGCGTTCGGCATTGTTGTCTGCCAAAATGGGTACGGCGCGGTGATAGATAAGGATCTGACACAAAATATTTGCGTAGATACCGCCGCCGAGCACCAAAATATGCTGTCCCACTTCGATATGCATTTCGTCAACGACGTGTTCGGCGAGCGCAATCGCGTCAATCAAGAACGCCGCCTCGTCGGTAACGGAGTTGGGTAAGGGATATGCGTCGTCCATATTTGCAAGCACGAAATCACGGTAGAAACCGTCGGCGGTTTCCCCTGCGATACGCAATCCGTCGGGAGCGACTTCGTCCTCGGTAACGCCTGCAAGATATACTCTTTGCCCGCGCTGTAAAAAGGCGTTTTCGCCGGCTTCGGTAACCTGACCGATGGCAAGCCTGCCGGGGATAAAAGGAGCCTTTACTTTGAGCGCGCCCGAATAGATTGCGACGTCCGTTTCGGTGATGAGCGCTTTGGTAATTTTCACTTTTACTGTATCTTCGGTAAGTTTGAGATCGGGCGCAATTACGTGTTGTAAATTGTGCGGATAGGCCAGTTGCCAGACTTTCATACGAGTTCCTTTTCGTTCTTTGCCCGCGCTTTTATATTTGGACGGGAAAAATAAACGCGTCCGCACGGGTAAATTAAGTATAAACTATTTTTCATGAATTTGCAAGTATTTTTTGTAAATTCCCGTCAAAAACAGTTGACGAGTACAAAAAAAAGCGTTATAATTGGTTAGCATACGAAAAAAGAAACAGCGAGGTGAATATAATGAAAGCGGATATCCATCCTAAATATCACGAAGTAACCGTTACTTGCGCTTGTGGTGCTACGTTCAAAACCGGCACGACGAAAGATTGCGAAGTGCTGAAAGTAGATATTTGCAGCAACTGCCATCCTTTCTTCACGGGCAAGCAGAAGTTAGTTGATACCGGTGGGCGTGTCGATAAGTTCAAAAAGAGATATGGTCTTTAATTGGTAACACGTGGGCTTTAAGGCAGGCGCCTTAGAGCCCTTTTTCATTTTATCGACGTATATACGTCGCAATACTTTGTCGCCGCTCGGTTACGTACGTCTATGTACGCGCCCTCGCGGCTCTGCGTCTTGCTCTATCTACGCCGTTAATCGTGGGCAGGCGCCCTATTCGGCATTGTAATCAGCGCGCAAGCACACGCGCGCATATAATAATAAAAGGAAATATTTGCAAGGGGATAACATGCGTTGTAAAAAACCCAACCGTACCTATATCGGCGGTCAAGCGCTAATGGAAGGCGTTATGATGCGCGGCAAAAATGCAATGGCGTCTGCCGTCCGCGACCCACAGGGTACGATACAAATTGAATCGGAATACGTAACGCCGCCCGAAAAACGGAAAAAGCTCGTTCGATTTCCCTTTATTCGAGGGGTGATTAGTTTCGTGCGCTCGTTGGTGGAGGGTTCGCGCGTTTTGATGCGTAGTATGGACGTTGCCATCGAGGACGAGGACGAACAGACGAAAGCCGAAAAATGGTTGAAAGAAAAACACAAAATCGACGTTTCGGGTTTGATGCAGAGCGTAGCGGTTTTCTTTGCTATCGTGTTGGCGCTGGGGCTGTTCGTAGTTGCGCCGAAACTGCTTGCCGAGCTTGCGTTTGACAGCAACGTGCGCGGTATCGAAAGCCTTTGGTACAATTTGACGGCGGGCGGTATTCGTTTGCTGATATTTATCGGATATATTTTAGTCATTGCGCTATTGCCCGACATGCGAAGGGTGTATATGTGCCACGGCGCAGAACACAAGACGATAACCTGTTTTGAAGAGGGGAAAGAGCTGACGGTGGAAAACATACGCGGTTGTTCGCGCGTGCACGACCGTTGCGGCACGACGTTTTTGTTTATCGTGGTCATGATTAGCATTCTGGTCGGTTGCGTTGTCAATACGGGCTTAGCGTATATGTTGCCGATAGGGTTTAACAAAAAAGTATTTATGCTGATTTCGCTGTCGGCGAGTATCGTAATGTTGCCCGTTATTGCGGGGATTTCCTATGAGATTTTGCGGCTTTTGTCCAAGACGGACAATAAATTTTTCTTGATTTTCAAAGCGCCGGGGTTATTGTTGCAACGTCTTACGACGCGCGAACCGGAGGACGGTATGATTGAGTGCGCCATTACGGCGTTCAATACGGTGCTGGCAATGGAGGCGGATTCGACGATACCCGAACGGGTATTTGCTACGGCGGGTAAAATGTCGGCATTGCTTGAAAACACGAAAAAGCGCTTTGCACATAGCGATATCGACGGCGACGAGGCGGAGTGGATTTTTGCGCTGACCTTAAAAATGCCGAAAAGCGCGGTGGCAACCGAAGAAAAGATTTTGAAGGTTGCGGAGGCGAAAGAGATTATCCGTATCGCAGACGAGCGTTTGACGGGCAGACCGCTGTGGTATATTATCGGGGACACCGATTTTTGCGGGTACACGTTGCAGGTGGACGAACGAGTGTTGATACCCCGTCCCGAAACGGAAGAAATGGTTATGATGGTCGTCGGCGCGGCGGAAGAGGGGAACAGTATTCTCGACCTTTGCACGGGTAGCGGCGCGATTGCGATTGCTGCGTTTAAGGAGCTGGAAAAATACAACCGCCCCGTGAAAATGACGGCGGTGGACATTAGCGCGGACGCTTTGGACGTGGCAAAGGCAAACGCCAAAGCAAACAATGCAAAAGAGATTAAATTTATTCAGTCCGATTTGTTTGAAAAAGTGCGCGGTAAGTTTGATATTATCGTGACGAACCCTCCGTACATTCCTACGGCGACGATTGACACGCTGCAACGGGAAGTGCGCGACCACGAACCTCGTTTGGCACTTGACGGCGGGGAAGACGGTTTGGATTTTTACAGGCGAATCGCCCAAGACGCGCCCAAGCGTTTGGTGCGCGGGGGCATGCTGAAGTCGGATCGTAGCCATGTCGTTCTGTGAGCCAAGGAGTTGTTAGTCTCTCTTGTCTTCCTAAGCCCGCTTGGCCTCCGACTTTACGGGGGATTCGTCACGATAATATCAAACTTACCGCGCACTTTTTCAAACAAATCGGACTGAATAAATTTAATCTCTTTTGCATTGTTTAAGTCGGATCGTAGCCATGTCGTTCTGTGAGCCAAGGAGTTGTTAGTCTCTCTTGTCTTC
>JAZNXZ010000011.1:0-20554 GCA_045594165.1 Candidatus Scatosoma sp. | reverse complement strand
GCACGTCGTCTTTGCAGGCGGAAAAATCCGCTTGTTTTAAGAGCAATAAATCTTCTAAAAGGTCATAATTTGTTACAAAGAAACGGCGTAATTTGTTTTCGCTCGTTTTGCCGTCGAGGTCGTACATATGCCATTTAACCAGGGAACATACCCAATCCACCGTCTTTTTAGGGGCTTTCAAGCGGGTTAAAATATTCCGTGCCAGCGGCTCGCCCTCAACGGGATGAGCGTGGGTGTTTCCGTCCCGACGCATACAAAAAGGTTTCCCAACGTCGTGTAAAAGGGCGGCAAGGCGGATGGAAGGCGCGGCGTATTTAACGGCACGAAGAGAGTGTTCCAAAACGTCGTAGTTATGAAAATCCGCACGCTGCGCCATACCTTTGCCCAAGGCAAGCTCTGGGAAAATCCGTTCAAAAACACCGATTTCGTCTAAAAGGCGCAAACCGCGGTACGCGCCGCCGCTGATGCCGTGCTTTTCATCGGCGGCAAGAATCGAAAGCAGTTCCGCATAAATCCGTTCACAAGAAATATCGTCGATTAAAGGAGCGTTTTCTTTTGCACCGATAAGGCAATCCTCGTCGGGGGAAAAACCAAGCTGCGCGGCTTGACGTGCAAGGCGCATCAAACGCAAACCGTCCTCGCCGAATACTTTTTTAGCGTCGGCAACGGTGGTTAAACGTTTTTCATTTATGGCGGGGATACCGCCCAACGGGTCGACAAACGTCTGCGCGGCGATATCGTAATACACGGCGTTGCAGGTAAAATCCCGACGACGCGCGTCCAAAGTGATATCGTCCGTGAAAAAAACGCGGGCGGGAGTATGCGTGCCGCGGACGTATTCGTCGGAGCGGAAAGAGGAAAATTCAAATTCGTTATCCTGTCTATCGCGGAGCTTTACCGTGCCGGTATTTCGGTATACGGAACAAACGGCAAAGCCGTTTTCCGTGGCGATTGCGGCAAAATCTTCCGCGGGAATCGGGGCGCAAATATCCCAATCGGGGCTATCGCAAAGCACGCCGATAAGAAAATCGCGCACCGCGCCGCCAACGGCGTAAAGAGGTTGCGGCAGCTTTTTCGCCAACAAAAGTAAGCTTTTCGGCAAACGATTGTGCATTTTTTCCTCCTTTTTTGGAAATTTCTTATATTTTAAGTATATCAAATCGGAAAATAAATTGCAATTCTTAGCAAAGTGTTATATAATAGTTTTACAGAAAAAAATCAAAGATTTTTACAAAAGCCGTACGTTGTAAGAAAAAAAGGAATTTTATGCAACATATTATCGTCAATCCCGTATCAGGAAAAAAACGCAGCGTAAAAAATTTGCGCATTGTAGAAACGCTTTTACAGGAAGCGAACGTGGAGTACGAGGTGCATACCACAACGGAAGAGGGCGACGCGGAAAAGATTGTGCGCGAGCTGACCGAAAACGGTGAAAACGATATTGTGGTTTTGGGGGGCGACGGCACGTTGCACGAGGTACTTAACGGAATTGCCGACCCAACGCAATGCCGCGTCGCGCTTGTACCCAGCGGCACGGGGAACGATTTTGCCGAAAAGTTGGGGATTCCCTTAAAAGCGGCGGACGCCGTGAAATTGTTTTTGGAAAACGAACCGAAACCCGTGGACTACTTGCAAGTGGGCGACAAGCGTTGTATGAACGTTGCGGGGCTTGGTATGGACGTCGAGGTTTTAGAACGCTGTAAACGCGGTAAAATGCGCGGAAAATTAAAATATTTCGTCAGCTTGTTAAAAACCTTTTTCGTGTTCAAAGGCTACGCGATTATTATGCACAAAGACGGCGTGGAAGAACGGCACGAAGCGTTGTTGGCGGCGGTGTGTAACGGTTCGCAATTCGGCGGCGGGATTCCTATTTGTCCGCCTGCGGAGGTTGACGACGGACAGATGAACGTAATGGTGGTGGACCATATCAAAGGCAAATGGCAATTAATAAAGGCGCTCTTGACGTTGATGAAAGGCAAGATGCCGCAATACAAATACACGACGCATTTCCTTTGCGAAAAGGTACGATTTGAACCGCTCCACCCCTGTACGGTGCAGCTTGACGGGGAATTGTATCCCAACCTGCCCTTTGAAGCAAAAATTTGTAAGGGCTTGAAAATGTATTATTAATCTTATTAATTTACCAAAACGGCTTAATACGGCGCTCTGAAACGCCGTAACGGAGTAAATATGCAAAACGGAACGTATAAAAAAATACTAAACGCAATGCCCGAGGGGGTGTTTGTGTTTGACGATAAGCTGCGCGTGAAATTCACGAACGCGGCGTTTCGGCGTTCCGTTTCCGACGAAGTGAAATCGGTTGGGACGCTTGCCGACGTCGTAGGCTGTCGTGAACAAAACGGTTGCGGAAAAAATGCCGCTTGCGAATATTGCGCGTTTTACCGCGCCATGAAAGCGGCGGTTGCCGACCGTACGGAAAAGACGGAAACGTTGCAAACGACGGTGAAACGGGCGGGGCATACGGACAAGCTGTCTTTGCGTATCCGCGTTCTGCCTGCCGACGGCAAAGGAAAGTTGTTTTTAGGGATTACGGACGGAAGTTATCAAACGGAAATCGAACGGGAAATGCTTTCAGCGCAACAAATGCAGCAACGTTTATTGCCGGCAGGAAAGAGCATGGGCGGCGTTAATTATTCGTTTATGTATATACCCTGCCTTGGCGTAGGCGGCGACCTGCCTGACGTGTACGAGTTAAACGGCAATACGTACGGCGTGCTTGCCGACGTGTCGGGCAAAGGGATTTCGGCAGGTATGCTGTCGGCGTTTGTCAAAGCAGGCCTCGATAGGCAAGAACCGGATTTGGCAAAAGCCCTTTCGCAACTCAACGTGAAATTTAACGAACTGCACCAAGACGAGCGTTCGTATATTACGGTGGCAGCGGTGCGTATCGCCGAGGAAGAGAAGAAACTCCGCTACGTAATGGCAGGGCACAACGCGCCGATTTTACTGAAAAACGATTTTGGTATCCACGAGATTGAATCGGTGGGAATGCCGATTTCCAACTGGGTGGAAAACGTAAGCTACGAAGAAAAGGAATTGCCTTTTGAGCGAGGCGATTTGTTGGTGCTCCTCACCGACGGGATAACGGAGTGTATGAACGCCAAGGGCGAATTGTTCGGTATAGAACGGACGGAAAGCGTGTTGTTGCAATCTCGTAATGCGGAAGATTTTATCGGAAAACTGAAAACGGCGTTGGGCGTATTCAGCGGAGGGAAATTCAGCGACGACATTACGGCGATTGCGTTCGATTTATAAACTTCGCTTATATTCGATTTGCATAAAAGCAAAGTAGGTTGGAAAAAAATTAAGAAAAAAGACATTGTAAGGAGCGCATGATGGCTCGACAAAACAAGTGGAAAGAATTTTTCAGACAATTAAATAATCCGCCCACTTGGGTTGCCACGCTCGCCTTTGCGACGACGTTGATTGCCTGTCCTTTGGCTGTGGCTACGATTGTCATGGATTACGGGTACAACGTTTACGCGATTATCGCCTACGTTATCTGCGCAATCGTGTTGCTGTATACCTTGTATATTTTGGTCATTACGCTAAAACGCCTGCATAAAAAAGTGGGAAAAGCAGCGGATAAATTTACCTTTACCCGAAATCTGTACAAAAGCTATGAATTCCGAAGTATTTTCTTCGGGGCATGCTCTTCCTTGTTCAACGTCGGGTATACGATATTTTTGACGGTTATGGCGATTCGTTTTGATTCGGCGTGGTATGGGGCATTGGCGTTATATCATATCTTGTTGGTACTTACACTCGGCGGTGTGTTGATGAGAAACGCCACGGACGAGCACAAATATAAAAACGATTTTCACGCTTTGCAAAAATCAAAACTCGGCGTATATCGGTATTGTGGATTTATGTTGCTGATACAGGCGGCGGCGTTGTCTATTTCCGTTTTGGAAATGGTTGTGGGCGGTACGGGTTTTCAAATTCCGCCGTGGTCGTTAATTTTCTTTGGCGCGTTTGCCTGCTGGCGTATCGTGTCGGCGGTGGTGAATTTTATTCGCTCGTCAAAATACGACGACCTTGCCGTGCGCGCGGTGCGGTATCTCAGTTTGGTAACGGCGTTTGTATCCGCCTTGACGTTGGTAACGGCGTTGCTTGCGGTATATCCGCTTGCAAGAGATAGGGACGTGGCAATTATCAACGCCGCAGTAGGCGGAATCGTATGCGTCATTATCGTTGCGCTTGGTTCGTTTATGATTGTCTTTTCCGAGCACGTTCGTAAACGTATCCAGGCGAGTGAGGACAAGGCAAAATCGCTTTTGGGGGCAACGGGCGGATATAATCGCGACGGCTATCGCGAAGAATACGGCACGGCAACGCAGATGCATATCGACGAAGTGTACGATATGGGCGCGATGAACGAAGAAAATAAAAAAGAATAAGTAAAAACGGAGAAAACGGTATGGAAATCGTAAAACTGTATCCCGAATGTAAAGACAATATTTGGGGTGGCGTAAAACTCAAAGAAAAGTACGGCAAAGAAACGGATAAAAACCCCGTTGCGGAAAGTTGGGAACTCTCTTTCCACAAGGACGGACCTACCCGTTTACAGAGCGGCGCAACGTTGCAGGAAACGGCGACGGAAAGCGATTTGGGGAAGAACTGCAAGGGCTTTCCCTTTTTCCCGATGCTTGCAAAACTCATTGATGCAAAACAGGATTTGTCCGTACAGGTACACCCGTCCGACGCGTATGCGTTAAAAAATGAAAACAGTTTCGGTAAAACGGAAATGTGGTATATCGTGGAGGCGGAACAGGGCGCAGGGATTTACTTGGGCTTTAAGAAAGACGTCACGAAAGTGGAATACGAGGACGCCATTAAAAACCATACTTTGACCGACCTTTTGAATTTTTTCGAAGTGAAAGCGGGGGATTGCTATTTTATTCCCTCCGGCACAATCCATGCCATTGGGGCGGGTTGTCTGATTTGTGAAATTCAGCAAAACAGTAATTTGACCTATCGCGTGTACGATTACGGCAGAAAGGACAAAAACGGCAACGAGCGGGAATTGCACGTGGAAAAGGCGTTGAAAGTAACCAACCTTGAAAAATACGAATATACGCCGTTGGCGATTCCGACGGCGCAAGGCGAATTGTTGGGGCTTAGCCGTTATTTCACGACGACGGCGGTTGCCGTTGCAGGCAGTAAAAAACTGTTTGCAGATAAAAACACTTTCCAATGCGTGATGTGCGTAGGCGGCTGCGGTGAAATCGACGGCAAGGACGTGGCACTGGGCGACAGTTGGTTTGTGCCTGCCGGTTACGGCGAATATTCCTTGACGGGGGATATGCAGTTAATCGTGGCGCAGGTGCGCAAATATTACGTGGGGATTGACCTTGGCGGCACGTTTATCAAGGGCGGTATTGTGGACGATTTAGGAAATATCATTTACGAAGACAAAACGCCTACCGAGAGCGATAAAGGAGCGGAAAAGGTTGCGGAAAATATTGCAGCACTCGTGGCGTCGCTGTTGAAAAAAGTGGGACTTGGTACGGACGACGTCGAAGGCGTCGGCATGGGCGTTCCCGGTATGATTGACAGTAAAAACGGCAACGTTATCTATTCGAATAACTTGGTTTGGAAAGATTTTGATATCGGTCCAAAGGTTGCAGCGTTGACGGGTTTGCGCGTGAAGATTGCCAACGACGCCAACGTAGCGGCGCTCGGCGAGGTAAAATTCGGTGCGGCGAAAGGGTATGACAGTGCGATTTTGTTGACGCTTGGTACGGGCGTTGGCGGCGGTATCGTCGTGGACGGTGCGCTGATTGAGGGAAATAAATCGGCAGGTGCGGAGCTTGGCCATGCGGTTATCGTGGCAGGCGGCGAACAATGCACTTGCGGCAGAAAGGGCTGTTTGGAGGCGTACGCGTCGGCGTCGGCGATTATCCGCGATACCAAGCGCGCTATGCAGGCGCATAAAGACAGCAAAATGTGGGAGATTGGCTCTCTCGATCAGGTAACGGGCAAAACGGCGTTTGATTATCAAGGCGTGGACGAATACGCCAAGGCAGTCGTGAACGGATATATCGAAAATTTGGCTTGCGGTATCACGAATTTTGCAAATATTTTCCGTCCCGAAGTGGTGATTTTGGGCGGCGGTGTGTGCGCGCAGGGCGATACGCTTATAAAACCTTTGCAGGCGTTGTTGGATAAAGAAATTTTCGCAGGCAATTTAGGCCCGCAAGTGCCGATTGTCATTGCACAGCTTGGAAATTCGGCAGGGCTTTTGGGCGGTGCGGCATTGTTGATGGACTAAAAATTTTACGCAAGCGACGTTGTCGAAAAGCGTCGCTTGCGCATATTTACTAACGAAAGAAAACTTTTTTATAAAACTTAAAAAAGCGAGCAAAAAACAGTTGACAAATTTTTCAAAAAATTCTATACTATATAAGCACTTTGCCGAGAGGTAAAGAAAAAAATAGTATAAATGCACTGTTAGCTCAACTTGGATAGCGCGACGAGTTGTCTGTTGAAAAAACGTTGATAACGTTTTTTAGGCAACGAGATGAGCGAGCGCATAAGTTGGCGCGAGCGGTGACCGAGGGAAAGGTTTACCTTACCTTGACCGAGAACGGTCTACGGAGCCGAGGTTCCGTATCGGTACAGAAAAAGAAATGCACTGTTAGCTCAACTGGATAGAGCGTCGGTCTACGGAACCGAAGGCTAGGAGTTCGAACCTCTTACGGTGCACCAGGAAAACGGGTTTTGGTTTGCGCCAAGACCTGTTTTTCCTTGTATGGAGTATACAAATGGAAAGTACCAAGAAAAATTTTTATAAAAGTAAATATTTTCATATCGTTATTTGTGTGTTGTTGGCGGCGACGGCAGCGTTGATTTTGTTGCCGTTTGGACGCTCGGAACGTCAATCCGGACACGATATTAGATATCATCTTAACGTAATCCGTTCTTTGTCTGCCGCATGGGAAAACGGTAAGTTTTTTAATAAACTTATGGAGTTGATTGGCGGCGATTACGGTTATGGGACGGGACTGTTCTATTCGACGCTTCCGGCGGGTATTTGCGTTTTCTTTATGCAAGTATTCCACCTGCCCATCATGGGTGCGTTATACCTAGAAATGCTGTTGCTTTTTGCGGTGGCGACCGTTGTCGTTTATTTTTTCTTGTATCGAGTATTCGACGGTAAGATTTTGGCTGCGATCGGGGCAGGCGTCTATTTAATTTATCCTTATTTCCTTTGGAATTTATACGTGCGTTTTGCGTACACGGAAATCTTTTTAATGCTTGCCATTCCCTTAATCGTTTGGGGAATATACGAGCTTTTGTACCGACAAAATCCCCGTGCGTTTTTACCGTTATTCATTTGCGGATACATATTGGCGATTTTTTCGCATATGACGATGACGGTGTATCTTACGCTGTTTATAGGAATTTGGCTGTTGGTCGATTACAAGCGCACGTTTAAGAAAAAAAATCTGCTGTATTTTGGCATTGCCGCCGCTGTGGTGTTGCTGATCACGGCTAGTTATTATCTGCCGATGCTCGTCAATTACGGCGTTACTGCGACGGACACCATGAGTAAAACACCAGAGCAAATGGATAAAAACACGAAGAAATATTTCACCGAACAAATTTTAATGTGGGATTATAAATTCGTGGTGGCGGCAACGCTTTTGTATGCGCTTTGGTACAGGTGTTGCGCCAAGGGCAAGCGTACAACAGGCAAGAAAGCGATAGTAATCTGTTCCCTCTTGACGGTGTCCTTATTTACACATTATTTCCCTTGGGATAGAATGCCTAATTTTTTACGTATGATACAGTATACCTTCCGTATATTGTTGTTGGGCGGCATCCTTACTTCGTTGCAAACTTGTATCTTGGTAAAAGAAGTGTTCTTTACGTTGCCTGCGACGTGGAAATCGTGCAAGCTTTCTGCGGTGGCGATAGACAAAGAGGAAGAAAAGGAAGAGGAAAACGCGGCAAAGGGCGAAAAACAGGGCGCGAAAGACGCGTCTTGCGACACGTCTTGGTTTGCGAGATTTACTCGCAAACATAAAATATTTAGATGGAAAAATATCGTTAAATTTATACCGTCGTTGGTTCTTAGCTTGGGCATCGTCTTTTGCGGCGCGATGGCAATTCCGCATAACAAAGCAATGTTTGACTCGTACAACAATGCCAGCCAGCATTCTGACGTTGCCTTGGACGACTTGACGGGGCGTAGCGAATTTTACGGCTTGGGCGCAGGGAAACACGGGGATTATTTTCCGTTGAATTGTCGCTGGGAACATGTTTCTACCCGCGTGAAACAAGATTTGATTTGGGATACGAATATGCAGGTGACGGAGGTTGCCGATTACAGAGCGTTGAAACAGGTATCCTTTATCGTGCAGAAAACGAAAGACGCATACGCCGTTTTGGACGTGCCGTACACGGCTTTCGAGGGGGTGGAATTATATCGGTTCCGCACGACGTCTAGCAACCAATCGCTGGAAATCACAGCAAAGAGCTACGACGGCGGAAACAAAGTGTATTTGAAAACGGCAAACGACGGCAACGAGAGCAAGATTATTTTATCCTATCGCAATGCGCCGGCGTTTGAAGCATATCTTTCTAAAACGGCGTTCGGCGTGTTGACGTTAGAGGGGGATGCGTTGGCAAGCAACCTTAAAAAAGAATATGCAGGAAAATATTCGTTGGAGGTTGACGCAGGGCAAAACGGCGGCGTTTTGGAATTGCCCTCGTATTATTATAAAGGATATAAATTGACGCTTATTACCAAGGACGGCAGGCGTGTTGCGCTTTCTCCGATACACGGCAGAAACGGTTTTTTGGAAGCGGAAATTAACGAGAGCGGCGTTTTATACGTAGAGTTTTCCGCACCCTATCTCACGGCGGCAAAAGTCTTGTCGTGGGTGGGCGTTACTCTGTTTTGCGGAGTCCTTGGTTGGTGTGTGTTTTACAAAAACAGAAAAGAACGTGCGGAGGGAAAAATCCTTTCGAATGGCGGCGAAATAAAGGAGTAATCAAGTGAAAGAATTTATCCGTGAGAAACATACTACAAAGCGTTTTCATGGCGCTGTATGCGGTGTTTTAGTGCTGCTTATGGCGGTGCTGTTGTTGGCGTTTCTTGTGTCCAACTGGCATTCCGGGCACGATCTTCGTTATCATTTTAACGCAATTCGTTCCCTCTCGGTGGCGTGGGACCGTGGCAGCTTTGGCGGAAAACTGATGGAGCTAATCGGATGTGATTACGGATACGGCACAGGGTTGTTTTATTCTACGATCCCTGCAAGTTTATGCGTCGTATTGATGAAAATTTTTCATCTGCCGATGATTTTTGCACTGTATTTAGAATTATTGTTGATGATGTCGGGCGGCGCGATCACGTTATACTTTTTTTTGAATCGTGTATTTCGTGACGGACGGGTTGCGGCGTTCGGTGCGTTGACGTATTCGATATATCCCTATTTTTTGTGGGACGTATATCACCGTTTTGCTTTTACCGAAGTCTTTTTGATGTTGGCGTTGCCGATGGTCGCATGGTCGGTATACGAGTTGTTGCACCGTGATAACGCAAGGGCGTTCGTGCCGTTGTTTATCGTTGGGTATGCGCTGTCGATTTTTTCCCATTTCACCATGAGCGTCTATTTGACGGTATTTATTGGGATTTGGTTGCTCTTTTATCATGAGAAAACTTTCCGCAAAAAAACCTTACTCTATTTTGCGGTTGCGACGGTTTCTGTGCTTTTCATCACGGCAAGCTATTATATCCCGATGATATTCAATTACGGGGTTAGCGCGACATCGGGTATGGGCGTGAGTGCAAGAAGTTTGTTCTTCCGTAGTTTTAAGAGTTACAAATTCGGTTTTTTGATTTTGAATACAGTGTTTTTGTATTGCACCTTTATTCTGTATACGGTATTTTACGTACGCGAGCGCAAAAAGATTTGCGGGAACATGCGTGGGATTAGTAAAGCGGAAAAACAGGAGCGCAAAAAAGCTTTTCCAAAAGAGATGACGCTTGTTTTCATTCTTGCAGCGTTGACGGTATGGATTTCTTCGCCTATCTTTCCGTGGATCGTGTTGCCATCTTTTATGGGTATGATACAGTATCCTTTCCGTATCTCTTTGCTCGGCAGCGTGATTTCCGTGTTTGAGATTTGTTATATTTTCCGTGGCTTGCTTGCGAAAAAGCCTGAAAAATTTGATGAAGACGTAGTATCGGAAAACAGTGAAAACGAGGGCGTATGGTTCGAGGGTAAAAAACGCTTTTGGAAAATCGGTCTGCTTACCTGTTTAACGGTCTGTGCGGTAACCTGTTGCGTAATGCCCTGGTTTATTCTTCGTCGTGTTGGCTCGACGACCTATCGCGATTCGGTACTGTCCGAAACGACGGGGTTTAGCGATTGCCAAGGTTTAGGATCGGGCAAAAACGGGGATTATTACCCTAAAAATTGCACCTATGAATATAGCACGACGCGGCTTTGCGACGGCTTTGTGACCGAAACGTCCGACGGGGTGTACGTATACGAACTTTCCGATTACAGTGGGCTTTCGCAGGTGTATTTCCTTGCAAGTGGCAACGGTTATGCGGTGTTGGAAATTCCTTATGCGTTGACGGAAAACGTTGCAATATATCGCTATGAAGAAAAGGGGACGAATCAGCCTTTGGCTGTGACGGCGGAAAGTTACGACGGCGGCGAAAAAACGAAAATCGTTTTCCCGGGCTACGACCAATCAAGCAAGATTATTTTGTCTTATAAAAATGCGCCTGACTTCAAGGCGTATTTGCAAGAAAATGCGTTTGGGGTTTTGACTTTGGAGGGGGACGTGTCCGCGACGAACCTGAAAAAGGAATACGTCGGCAAATACTCTTTGGACGTTACGGCAGGCGAAGAGGGTGGCGTGTTAGAGCTCCCGTCCTATTATTATAAAGGCTATACGTTGACGCTTGAAAAGGCGGACGGTATGGTTGTTTCCGTTACGCCCGTGCACGGCAGGAACGGATTTGTTGAGGTGAACGTTACCGAAAGCGGTACGCTGTACGTAGAATATACGTCCGAAGGGTTTGCCTTTGCTTACAAATTGACGGCAGTCGGCGTTATATGCGCCGTAGGCTTGTGCGTGACAAGCTGTATCGTTCAAATGAAAAAGAAAAAAGAATAAAAAATACCGCTTTATCCGATATAGGGTAAGGCGGTTTTTACACGGTTTTTTCCTAAAAAACATATATTATATCAAGGGCGTTTTTACGCTCTTTTCATAATCAGGAGGAAAAACTATGTGTTGTAATCAAAACGAAAACACGCGGGGTTGCTTTGGCGGTTGCGATTCGTCTACAAACGGCGTTTTTATTAATCCGATTCCCCGTTATATCTCAGGTCCAATCGGTCCGCAAGGACCGCAGGGTGAACAGGGTATTCAAGGTGAACAAGGTCCCGCAGGTCCGCAAGGGCCGCAGGGTGAACAGGGCGTTCAGGGTATCCAAGGCGAAGTAGGTCCTGCTGGTCCCGCAGGCCCGCAAGGTCCGCAGGGCGAACAGGGTGAACAGGGTGAGCCTGGGGTGGTAACGCCTGCGGCAGCAGTAGCGGACGTGGTTGCTACGGACGCTACCCCCACGAGCAACGCGGAAAAGATTAACGAAATCTTGGCGGCGCTTAGAGCGGCTGGTTTAATGGAAACGTAATGCAATTAAAAAAACCGAAGTCTAAACGACTTCGGTTTTTTGTTGTACCTTGTAATTACTCGCCTTTGAAAGGGAGAAGTGCGGTAATTCTTGCGCGCTTGATAGCTTTTGCAAGAGTTCTTTGGTGCGCAGCACACGTACCGCTCATTCTGCGGGGCAGGATTTTGCCGCCTTCCGTGATGAATTTCTTAAGACGGTTTACGTCTTTGTAATCAATTACGTCAAGCTTTTCCTGGCAGAACGCACAAACCTTTTTACGGGGCGCTTTCTTAAATGCCTTTTTAACAGGTGCTTTTTCTTCCATGATAATACTCCTTTAATTATTACTCTTTCTGCGATATCAGAAAGGGATGTCGCTGTCGTCATCCATCGCTTGCAAAGTAGGTTTCTTTTTGGGCGCAGATGCACGAGGTTCTTCGGCAGCGTCGTCAAACGAATCGCTAGGTCTCGGGGTCAGCAGTTCGCAATCCTGTACGATAATGTCAACCGCGGTACGTCTAACGCCTTGGTTGTCTTCGTAATCACGCAATTCAATGCTGCCCGTGATGGCTACCTTGTTGCCTTTTTTGGTGTAACGTGCAATCGTTTCCGCCTGCCCGCGCCAAGCGGTACAGTTAAAGAAATCCGTCTGGCGTTCGCCGTCAGCGTTTCTGTAATTGCGGTTTACGGCAATCGAGAAACGGCACATAGCAACGCCGGAAGGAGTTTCGCGGGATTCGGGATCGCGCGTTAAGTTTCCGATTAAAAATACCTTGTTCATAAATTTTCCCTCTTATCAACTTAGTTGAGTTTCGTAATCAAGCGTCTAACGATATCTGCGTCAATAAGCGCGATACGTTTCAGCTCTTCTACGACTTTCCCGTCTGCCTCGAACGTCATCAGAACGTAGTATGCTTCGTTCTTGAAGTTGATAGGGTAAGCGGTTTTCTTCGTACCCCATTTGTCCGAGCCTGCAACGGAACCACCCATAGACGTAACAACGTTTTCAAACTTTGCAACTTTCGCTTCTTTTGCTTCGTCGCTCAGATCGTTGTTGATCAGATAGAGCATTTCGTATTTAGCCATAATTTCACCTCCTGGTCTTATTCGGCACGCCCTCGCGTGCAAGGTTATAACGACTATACGCATAGCCGTGTAGAGATATTATAACCGATTGCCAAAAAATAGTCAAACGTTTTTTTGTCTTTTTTTCAAGAAAACAGGGTGATTTTGCAAAAAGAGAAACCTACCTTGTCGGTAGGTCTCTTTTTGTTAAAATTTTACAGCTCCCCGTTGATCGCTTTGAGCAATACGGTCAAGTATTTGGAAATTTGGATTACCGTCAAATCGCCGATTTCCAGTTCCTCGGGGATGGGGTCGCCGGCTTCTAACCCTAAGATGTCTCTAATATGCGACTCCAGGTCGATTGCCCCTACTTCATAGACCAACCCATAATTGAGGGTATCTTCCTCGATATGTGGAACAAGTCCGTCGTCATGCATTTTACGTAAGGTTGAACTCTCAATATTGTTATGCATATTCTCGATTAATTTATCCATATCCGTCACTTTGTAATCTTCAGGTGCTGTATACGGATAGGACGTAGGATCGTCGGGGTTATAGGTCAGCAAGTAATACCAAGTACCTGTAACTTCACCGTTCTTAAATTCAATGATATCCGAGAAGAGTTGTATAACGGTAAGGTTGTTAATATCGTTCGGTAACTCGCCAATAGAGGAATTGAGTACGTGTTTCAAATAAAAGTTATTGCCAGCGTCTTCGACAAGATCGGAAACTTTCAGGTTGTTGATTCTTTCTTTCAGCTTGCTCGAATCTTTCAGGTCGCCAAGTTTCATATCGATAATCTGCAACAAGATGGGGTCGTCGGTTTCTGTAATGCCCAGTGCGTCTTGTACGGTGATACCGTCGATATAGTCGTTGTCAAGCCCTTCAATCGTCGTATTTTGCATATGAATAAGCAAAGGGTGCGACGATTCGTCAATTTCCATTACTTCGCCAAGAGTCAGCTGCTTAATATTTTCGTCGGTAAGATGTGCAATCGTCCAAGGATTGCCCTTTTCGTCTTTCTTATTGGCAAGCGTTGCAACCAGACCGGTTTCGCCCTCTTCTACGGTCAAGACGTCGCAAATTCTCAAATCATTGATAATTTCCGACATGTCACCGCTGCGCAGGTCGCTAAAGGTGCGTTCGCTATACTTATCACCCGTTTCGGGGTCTATCAGCCAGTCGATATATTTGCCGTCCTTGTCCTCTTTGATAAGGTAATGTTTGCCTTTCGTGCCGTATACCAAGGAAAGAGTCAAAGGATCTTCGTTTTCATCAAAAATATCTACGTTAAATACCGAAGAGAGGGGGATGCCTTGCAAAATTTCTTCGGATTGTTCCGTGTCCATCAATTGTTCGACGGTGGTGAACGGTTTACCGTTAGGGATTTGCTCAATGTTATTATTTTCGTCGTATGTAAAGTCTACGCCGTATGTGCCGTACGAAAGCGCGACGAGTAAGGAATCGTTCTTTTCCACGTCTTCTTTCGTCGTAATGCCGAGCAACGGGCCGACTTGAATATCTCTCAGAGTGTCGTTCGGATTTGTCAAAAGTTCGCCCAAAGAGGTAAATTCCTTGCCGTTTTTAGGGATAATCGTACCGTTTTCGTCGTATTCGAAATCTATGCCGTACGTACCGTAAGCCAAGGCAACCAGCATGGCGTTGTCCTTGTCTTCCGCGTCTTCACGGGTATCGATACCGAGGAGCGAGCCGAGTTGGACATCGTTAAGAATTTCGTCAGGCTCGTCCATCAAATCGTTGAGCGTCGTAAATGTATTGCCGTTAAGAGGAACGACTTTGCCGTTTTCAAACGTATAATCTACCCCGTACGTACCGTAGGAAATGGCAACGATCATCTTATTGTCTTCGTGTGTTGCATTTGCTTCTACATTCACACCGAGTAAAACACCCAAATCCAACTTCCCGATGACCGAAATAGGATCGGTGTTATCCCCCATAAATGCGCCGAGGGCAAGGGAGGATTGTTTTACGGGCGCAACTACGCCGTCCGCATTTTCAGCATACGCCACATAGTTGACTGCACTTCTTGCATTGTCGAGGCGCAATTCGTATACAAATTCTCCTTCGGACGTATACAACGCATAATTATTCTCTACGGAACGGATATAATCGCCGTCTTCAGATTTCCATACGTTGCCGTCTTTTTCGTAAAGCGTTTCGTCCACGCAAACGAACGTATTGTTGGTGAAACCGTACGTAATCGGGAGCATTTCGGGCGTACCGTTGACTTCGACGTAATTGATGTTTTCTTTGCCGAAGAACAAATTCTTTAAGATGTCGCCAGAATTTTCGTCGTCAAACATTTCGGGCTTTGTGGCAAGTAATACCATGCCCAGCTCAATCTCTTTGACTTCGTCCGTAAGCACGGTGGACAAATCTGCCAAAGGCGTGGTCATCAGTGTTTCCTTTTCCAAGAAAATGTTCTTTTCTTTCGCCGTATCGATAAGGTTGTCTACCGTCTTTTCTACTTGCGGGGAAATGGAGTTAAGGTCTGCAAAGGTAAGCTGATTGCCCTTTCCTGCAATGTTGGAAATATCGCCGATGGCGTCTTTCAATTTCATGCCGCTGTAACGTTCGTCCAAAATTCCTAAATCGTCGTCGCTACCAAACAGCGTTTCGTACAGGCCTGCATTGGCGAAACGGTCGATCGTGTTTACCGTTTTGCCGACGGGGCGGCTGATAAAAGAGGCGATTACGATTGCGAGAATAGCGGGGACGGTAATAAAACCGATAAAGAACCCCAACAAAAGGAATGGCCAGCGACGGCGTTTCTTTCCGTGATAGTCGTCGTCCATGTATTCGTCTGACATAATAAATACTCCTTAAAATTTATTTATACACATACCTACATTATATACTATAATGCATGCGAATGCAAGCTTTTTTGGGAAAAAGAAAGATAAGTTTCAAAAAACTTACCTTTCGCAGTTTATAAAAAGTCGATTTTTGTGGAAAAAATACGTTGTATTGGAAAAATATACCAAACGCATTTGGCACAAACGGTTTTTTCGTAATTAGAAGAGGGGGATGGTCGCCAAATAAATCACGTCATCGCGATCTGCGGCGTCTGCCTCCGCCAAAACGAACGCTTTTTTATGGATAATGCCGCCCGCTTTTTTAACCAAAGCCTCTAACCCAGCCAGGGACGCACCCGTAGAAACTACGTCGTCTACAATGCCTACTTTTTTTCCAGCTAAAAGGTCAACGTCATGCTTGGAAAGATACATTTTTTGTTCTTTCCCCGTTGTGATGGACGATTCAATCGCAATTTCAATACCGTCTTGCATGTACAGTTTTTTGCTTTTCCTTGCCACCGCGTAATAACGCTGGCCAAGCTCTCTTGCAACGCAATGGGTAAGCTGTAATCCCTTGGATTCTGCCGTGATTAAAACGTCGCAATCGGACAGTTCCTTTGCAAGCTCCTTGCCGCAATGTTCGGTGAGCGCACTGTCGCCGTGCAGATTAAAAAAGGCAATCGAAATGCCGCTGGGCAAGGGCAAAATGGGTAATTGTGCGTCAAAACCGCGGATATTGACCGTGTGGAATTTCATAAATCGTCTCCTTTCTATTATATACTTACACAGACAGTATATCACTTTTTTATCGAAATGTAAATGGTTTTTTGAAAAGTTTTATATAGAATTGTTTGCTTAAACAACGACAGGTGTTGACTTTTTCGCGGTTATGGGATATAATATTTTCAAGACGAAAATACGGAGAGAAAACCGTGAACGAAATTACCGCCATCACACCTCAGGTCAAAGACAAAACCCGTTGCAACGTATACGTGGACGGGCGGTTTTGCTGTGGGCTGACGTTGGAGGCGACCGTGAAAAACCGTTTGAAAGTAGGCGCGATTGTCACGGAAGAACGCTTGGCGGAGATACAGTTGGAAAGCGAAAAAAATGCGGCGTTCGACAAGGCGCTCACGCATATATCCTTGACGAGAAAGACGCAAAAACAGGTGCGCACCTTTTTGCAGACGAAAGGGTATTTGCCTGCCGTAATTGATTACGCGGTGGAAAAACTCCGCTCTTATAATTTTTTGAACGACGGAGAATATGCCGAAGCGTACGTGGAAAGCGTGGCAAAGCGGAAAGGCGGCAGACTGATTCGTATGGAATTGCGCCAAAAAGGGGTGTCGGACGAGGAGATTGACGCCGCATTAAATACGCTTGATGGCGAAACGGAACTTGCCGCGGCAACGGCAATTTTGCAAAAATATATGCGCGGCAAAGCGTTTGACCGCGAAACGCTGCAAAAGGCGTACCGATATTTGATGGGCAAGGGGTACGATTACGAAACGGCAAAATCGGCACTTGCTACGCTTGGGGAGATGGACGAGGATTGATGCGTAATCAAAAGCATATAAAAAGGATACATTTCCGTGAAATCGATTCGACGAACGAGTATGCCAAGGGGTTGCGCGCGCTTGGACAAGACGCCGTGATTACGGCGGATAGGCAGACGAGCGGCAAAGGCACGAAAGGCAGGTCGTTTTCGTCGGACGAGGGGGGCGTGTACGTAACGAAACTCACTTTTTATCAAGATTTTCTTGCGCGAGAGGCGTTCAAGATGATGGCAAGCGCGGCGGTTGCCGTTTGCGAAACGTTAGAGTATTACGGCTTGAAACCCGTAATTAAGTGGGTGAACGATATTTACGTCAACGACAGAAAAATTTGCGGTATACTGATTGAAAACGTTTTTTCGGGGAATACGGTGTCGTCGTCCATCGTCGGGATTGGACTGAACGTCAGCAATATTTTGCCGAAAGAGCTACAACGTATCGCAACGACGATGTCGCAAGTTATAAAAAATCCTCCGCCCGTGGCGGAAGTAAGGGAACGGCTGATTGAGAACTTAGCACAGCCCAAAGATGTGGAAGAATACCTGCAACGTATCGGGTACATGGGACGGAAAGCAACGGTGATTTTTGGGGAAGAAAATATATCCGCCACTCTGCTTTCGGTAGATTGCGAAGGGGGCTTGTGGGCGGAGATTGACGGTGAAAAACGGCGCTTTGCGGCGGCGGAAGTGTCTTTGAAATTGTAAAAACGGCAAAAGGAGGGGCGTATGTACGTACTGACGAACAAACAAATGCGTGATGCGGACGGGTACACGATTGAGAAAATCGGCGTGCCTTCTTTGACGTTGATGGAACACGCTGGGGTTGCGTTGGCGGACGAAGTGCAACGCCTCGCTCCTATGGGGAAAATCCTTTGCGTATGCGGCGGCGGTAATAACGGCGGCGACGGTTTTGTATGTGCGCGCACCTTAAAAGAGCGCGGACGTGTCGTTACGACGGTGTGTATTGCGGAAAAATTTTCGAACGATTGTCTGGCTAATAAAGAACGTTGGGTGGAATGCGGCGGCGAAATTTTAACGGCGTTTCCCAGCACGGACGGTTACGCCGTGATTGTTGATTGTTTATTCGGCACGGGTTTTCATGGCGGCGTAGACGGTGAGAATGCGGAGCTTATCAAGAAGATAAACGTATGTAAAAAACAGGGCGCAAAAGTCCTTTCGGCGGATATTCCGTCGGGGCTTTACGGCGATAACGGCTTGGCAAAGGGCGAGGCGGTTTGCGCCGACGTTACCCTTTGTATTGGAGAGAGGAAAGCCGGCGTTTTGATGGCGGACGGATTGGATGTTTCCGGCGAAGTTAAGTGCGTGGATATCGGTATCGTTTTGCCAGAAAAAAACTATGCGCAATGGATGGACGGCAAAACGGCGGCGGATTTGTTGCCCGCTCGAAAGCGCAATTCCCACAAGGGCACGTTCGGCAGAGCGGCGATTGTCGCCGGCAGTATCGATTATACGGGGGCGGCGTACCTTTCGTGGGCAGCGGCGGCTTGTATTCACGCAGGGGCAGGGTATACCACGCTGTTTGTGCCTAAAGAAATTTTGCCCTATTACGTTTTGAAAGACCCCGAAGTGCTGTTAAAGAGCACAAACGACGGGGGACGGTATGCGTTCACGGAAGAAAACGCCAAAGAATTGCTCGCTTACGATACCGTTGCGTACGGTATGGGTATGGGGTGTTCGGAAGAAGTTGCAGACGGCGCGGCGTACTTGCTTTGCCATTATACGGGCAAACTGATTTTGGACGCGGACGGGTTGAACAGCCTTTCGCTCTATAAAAAAGAAGCATTTTCCACGCTGTTTGGCAATAAAAAATGCGACGTATTGCTTACGCCGCACGTAAAAGAATTTTTCCGTCTATCGGGAAAATCAGTAGAAGAAATTATAAACGACGGATTGGGCGCACCCTGCGCTTTTGCGGCGAAGTACGGCGTGAACGTATTGCTGAAAAACGCATCCAGCATCCTCACGGACGGGGCGCGGATTGCGCTAAACACAACGGGGAATTCGGGACTTGCCAAAGGGGGCAGCGGCGACGTGCTGGCTGGTGTTTTGGCAGGGCTTTGCGCACAAGGGCTGTCCACGTTTGACAGCGCGCGTTTGGGCGCGTATACCGTTGGCAGAGCGGCAGAGCTTGCCGCGCAGGATAACAGCGAATACGCTCTGACGGCGACGGACGTGGTTGCCTATCTTGGCAAAGCTTTGCTTTCGCTGCAAAATTAAACGTCCGATTTTCCGAAAATTCGCACGAAAACGGAAACACATACCAAGGCTACGCTCATAAAGACGTAATAATAGAAAAACGGCGTCCACAAGGAAAGCAGGAAGATGAGGGCGGCGCTAATGAAAAACCGTTTGGAATTGTTTTTAGAAAACCACAGTTTCCAACGCCGTTTCTTTCCGCTTGGCGCGCTGTCGCCAAGATACGTTTTGGGCAAAGCGTCGGCTGTTTTTAATGCCACGTATACGTCCTCGCCCGTTTTTACCTGGATATGCAGGCGTTGGCAGAGCGTCTGCGCAGGCTGTTCGATATTGCCGCAGAGTAAAATTTTTTCTTTGCTCGTTTTCAGCCTTGCGTATTTGGCAACGTCGTCGGCATTGACGGGCGAAAGCTTAAAGTGTAAAAAATAAAATTGTTTATCGCTATGTAAGCGAAGCAGGGAAAAACGTTGCAACGGGGCGTTTTTGGATAAAGCCGTACGGAAAAATTCTGTTTTTGCGCTGTCGCTTAGCAAGGCAAGATGCAGCAAAAGTTTTTCTTTTGCCTGCTCGTCCGAACGTTTCAAAAGAAGATTTTTGCGCTTGGATTGCAGATATGCGCCGACGGACGCCGCGATTAATCCGCCGCAAAATGCGGCTAAAAGCAGTGAAAGCCAAAAACCGACCGATAAAAAACGGAACAGGCACAGGGCAAGCAACGTCGAAGATAAAAAGGTAAAGAGTAAATCGGAAAAAAAGGCAAATCGCTTCATGTTTTAATTTTTGCCGAAAAAATTTTTTTTAGACCTTGAAAAACACAAAAATATGTAGTATAATGGCTTTGGGTAAAAAGATGGAAAAGATAGCGATTTTTGGCGGATCGTTCGATCCGGTGCATACGGAGCACGTTCGCTTGGTAGAGGCGGCGATAGAGGGGCTTGGGTTAGACAAGCTTCTGATTATGCCTGCCTTTGCGCCTCCGCACAAACCGGGGAAAGAACTTGCGCCCGACCATCACCGATTGAACATGTGTAAAATTGCCTTTTCCCATCTGGACAAAGTGGAAATCAGCGATTACGAAATTGCGCAGGGGGGTACTAGTTATACCTACCTCACCTGCCGTCATTTCCGCAAGGTGTATCCCGAGGCGAAAATTTATTGGTTGGTAGGGACGGACATGCTGCGTGATTTTCCGACGTGGAAAAATCCGCAGGACATTTTGGAAAACGTAACGCTCGGCGT
>JAZNXZ010000010.1:0-4210 GCA_045594165.1 Candidatus Scatosoma sp. | reverse complement strand
GTTCGCAAAACTTCTGTCTTCCGCAGGGGCAACGATGGTGTTAAAACCACGCTTTTCAAAGCCCAAAATTCCAAGCCCGTGCGCGTTTTTGCATCTTTCGACGCATCTGCCGCAAAGGATACACTTAGACGTATCTCTCACGATAGACGGGGTAAGGCGGTCGAGCGTCGTCGGAGTCTGTTCCCCCTGATACATATCATCGCGAGCACCCGTTATCTTAGACACGTGCAACAACTCGCACTTGCCGTTCTTTTCGCATTGCTGACAGTTTTTGTTGTGATTGGAAAGCAAGAGTTCTACCGAAGATCTTCTTGCCGCCGTTGCTTTGGGGGAGGAAATGGTGATTTCCATGCCGTCCGCAACGGGATATACGCAGGACGCCACCAAACCGCGCGCACCCGTCGCCTCTACAAGGCAGACACGGCACGAACCTTTAGAACATTCGCCGTGGTTATATGCACAAAGGGAGGGAATTTCAAAGCCGCATTGCTTTGCCGCTTCCAAAATCGTCAAACCGCTTTCCACTTCAAAGGGGATACCTTCAATTTTAATATTGATTTTTGCCATTTTTCCGTATCCTCCTTACTTCTTCACGATTGCCTTAAACTTACAGGTTGCAATACACATACCGCACTTGATACACTTTTCCTGATCGATCGTGTACGCAGGCAATTTCTTGCCGGGCGCCACGTAATCGGTCTTGACGAACGCGTTGACGGGGCAGGCTCTTGCACAGACGCCGCAACCGAAACACTTGTCTTTTTCAATGGTATATTCCATCAAGTTTTTGCAAATATGCGCGGGACATTTCTTGTCTACGATATGCGCAACGTATTCGTCGCGGAAATGTTTCAAGGTCGAAAGGACGGGGTTAGGTGCTGTCTGTCCCAAACCGCAGAGGGAGTTGCTCTTGACGTTTTCCGCAAGGTTTTCCAACTCCTCCAAATCTTTCATCGTCGCTTTGCCGTCGGTGATTTTCGTCAGGATTTCCAGCATGCGTTTCGTGCCGATACGGCAGGGGGTACATTTTCCGCACGATTCGTCGCAAATAAATTCCATATAGAACTTCGCAACGTCTACCATACAGTTGTCTTCGTCCATAACGATTGCGCCGCCCGAACCCATCATTGAGCCTTTGGCAACCAAGTTATCAAAGTCGATAGGCGTGTCCAAATCTGCCTCCGTCAAGCACCCGCCCGAAGGACCGCCAGTTTGAATCGCTTTGAATTTTTTGCCGTCGGGGATGCCGCCGCCGATATCGTATATAAGTTCTCGCAAAGTCGTACCCATGGGGATTTCCACCAAGCCAACGTTGTTGATTTTACCGCCGAGTGCGAAAACTTTCGTGCCTTTGGATTTTTCCGTGCCGTGCGCCGCAAACGCCGCCGCGCCTTCGCGCAGGATATAAGGCACGCACGCCAACGATTCTACGTTATTGATAATGGTCGGTTTGTCCCAAAGCCCTTTTACTGCAGGGAAAGGAGGACGGGGACGGGGCATGCCGCGTTGCCCTTCAATCGAGTTCAACAGCGCCGTTTCCTCGCCGCATACGAACGCACCTGCGCCCAAA
This sequence comes from Candidatus Scatosoma sp., assembly GCA_045594165.1. Lineage (GTDB taxonomy): Bacteria > Bacillota > Clostridia > Christensenellales > Borkfalkiaceae > Scatosoma. The sequence goes on along the minus strand of JAZNXZ010000010.1, from coordinate 2,640 downwards.
CGCAAATGCACGCGGAAGGAAAAGTCCGTTCCCAAAATGTTGTCGCCGAGCAAGCCTAATTCTTCCGCTTGCTGAATCGCAAGGCGCAATCTGTTTACGGCGATAGGGTATTCTGCACGCACGTAAAAATAACCGTTTTGCGCGCCGATTGCATAACCGGCAATCATCATACCTTCGATAACGGCAAGGGGATTGCCTTCCAAAATCGAACGGTCCATAAACGCGCCGGGGTCGCCTTCGTCGCCGTTACAAACGACGTACTTTTCCCCCTCGGGTTGCGCGTACGCAAATTGCCACTTTCTCCCCGACGGGAAACCGCCGCCGCCACGACCGCGAAGTCCAGAATCTAACACTTCCTTGATAACGTCCTCACGGCTCATTTGCAAAGCGCGCGCCAAGCCTTGGAACGCGCCCGCACCGATACTTTCGTTGATATCTTCGGGGTTAATGCTACCGCACCCGTGCAGGGCGATACGCACTTGCTTTTTATAAAAATTAATATCTTCCTGTTTGGTTACTTTTTCCGCGGTGTTGGGGTCAACGTACAAAAGACGGTCGATAATTTCGCCGTTTTCAATGTCCTTTTCCACGATTTCCGCTACGTCCTCAATCTGTACAAGACGGTAGAGGGTATCTTCGGGATAAATCTTCACGAAAGGCCCTTGCGAACAGAACCCAAAACAGCCAACTTGGTTTACGGTTACCTTGTCGCCAAGTCCTTTTTCAGCGATAATCTTGTTAAACTCTGCGGTGATTTCGTCTGCGCGAGAAGAAAGACAGCCCGTACCGCCGCAAAGTACGATATGGCGTTTGCCGTCGCCGCCCGTAAATTTTGCGCTAAGGCAAGCGGCACAACTGTTACGAACTTTATTTAATTCGTCAAAATTCTTAATCATTATGCGTTTGCCTCCATTTCTTTATATTCGTTTACTACTTTCGGGACGGCGTCCACGCTCAATTTAGGGTAAACCTTACCGTTAATGGTAACGGCAGGGGCGATACCGCACGCACCGATACAACGCAAAGCGTCCAAAGTGAATAACCCGTCTGCCGACGTTTCGCCGGGTTTGATACCGAGCAATTCCGAGAATTTATCCAAAACCTGTTGCGCGCCCTTTACGTAGCAAGCCGTACCCAAGCATACGCCGATAACGTATTTTCCCTTGGGGGTCAACGAGAAGAAGGAATAAAAGGTAACCACGCCGTAGATTTCCGCAACGGAAATGCCCGTGCGCGCAGAAACGATTTCCTGCACTTCCAAGGGGATATACCCGTATTCTTTTTGGATGTCGCTCAAAATCATCATAAGCGGTGTTTTTTCGTTGGCGTATCTGTCGCAGATTTCATGAATCTTTTTTACAGCCGCCGCTTGTAAATGAGCCATAGTAGCCTCCTTAAAGTAGATATCTGATTTTACTCATACAAAATAAGTATACTATATTTATAATATAAAGTCAATAAGCGAAAAGGCAATAGCGAAAAATTTATCGATTGAGCGATTTATTATTTTTTTTTAGAAAAGAAAAACCGTCCGCGGTGATTTGCTCACTACGGACGGTACATGGATAAAATTGTTTAGCCGACGATTAAGTTAATCAATCTGCCTTTGACGATGATACATTTTTTTACCGTCTTACCTTCAAGCAGAGGTGCGATTTCTGCATTTGCGCAAACCGCTGCCTGTATTTCCTCGTCGGACAGATTTTCAGCAAACGTCATCTTTGCCTTAATTTTGCTGTTTACCTGTACGGCGTATTCTACTTCGTCTTTCACAAGTGCGCTTTCGTCAAACTCGGGATAGCTTTCTTCAAAGACGGAAGATTTGTTGCCGCAGATTTCCCAAAGCTCTTCCGAGAAGTGGGGGGCAAAGGGCGCAAACATACGCACGAGGTCCAACGCGCATTGTTTATAGAACACAATGTTTTTGTCTGCGACTTCGCTGTCGTATTTTTGCATAGCGTTGACGTATTCCATCAAACGCGCAACCGAGGTGTTAAACGAGAACGCTTCCACGTCGCGCGTGATGTTTTTAATGGCGTAATGCTTTGCGTAATTTAACGCCTTTTCCGCCGCCGTAATATCGGTACGGGTATTTTCTTCGTCCATCTCGTTTGCTTTCAATACGATACGTTCCACACGGTCGGCAAATTTCGCCACCGATTTAATACCGTCGTCGCTCCAAGGTCCGCCCTCGGTATAGCTGAACCCGAACATAAGATACAGACGGAACATGTCCGAACCGTATTCGTCGATATACGTATCGGGGGATACGACGTTTCCGTGGGATTTGGACATACGGTTGCCGTCAGGGCCAAGGATAATGCCTTGGTGTACCAAACGTTTGAACGGTTCGTCAAAATCGAGATAACCCATATCGCGTAACGCCTTGGTAATAAAGCGCGCATACAAAAGGTGCATACAAGCGTGTTCCGAACCGCCTACGTAAACGTCTACGGGGAGCATTTTATTTGCCGTCTCTTTGGAGAAAGGCGCTTTGTCGTTGTGCGCATCGGGATAACGAAGGTAATACCAGCTAGAACATACGAAGGTATCCAACGTATCGGGATCTCTGGATGCTTTTCCGCCGCATTGCGGGCAGGAGCACTTCATAAATCCCTCATGACTTGCCAAGGGGGATTT
>JAZNXZ010000009.1:0-3321 GCA_045594165.1 Candidatus Scatosoma sp. | reverse complement strand
GGTTACGTACCTTTTGTACGCGCCCTCGCCGCGCCTTGAACTGCTTGCATCTACGCCGTTTCCCAAACGGCAAATTTTCATTTTATAGAAAGGACTTGTTATGATTGTAACCAACGAAAATATCACCAGCAAACAAAGAGCTAAATTAAATTCGATTGCGGCGACTTTGTCGCCGATAACGCAAATCGGCAAGGGCGGCATTACGGACAACCTGTTGAAAACTTTGTCCGACGCTTTGGACGCGCACGAGGTTATTAAGGTCACCGTTTTGGATAACGCCGAAGATACTCCGCGCAATATTGCAGAAAACGTAGCCGAACTTTTAGAGGCGGTATGCGTGACGGTTATCGGTAGAAAAGCGATTTTTTACCGCTATTCGCGCAGAGATAAATTCGCGCATATCGAACTTTGAAAAAGGCGTTTAGAAAGAGTTTTTTTGCGTTATAAATAAACCGAAAAGAAATTTTTTGGAGCTATGAATATGGAAAACGAAGAATTGAAACAGGAAGAAATTGCGGCGGAAGAGCCTTGCAAACAGGAAGAACCGAAAAAGAAAAAATGCAATAAAAAGCAGGCGGAAATCGATGCGGCGCTCGCCGAAGCGGAAGAGAGTAAACGCAAATGGTACGCTGTGACGGCAGAATACGAAAACTACCGCCGCCGTACCCAAAATCAAGCGGCGCAACGCTACCAAGAGGGCAGAAACGACGTGGTGGCGGCTCTGTTCCCTATCGGGGATAATTTAGAGCGTGCTTTGGCGGCGTGTACGGACGAAAACACCAAACAGGGCTTGGATATGATTTTGAAATCGTACAAAAAAGTTCTGGAAGGGGAAAGCGTGGAAGAGATCGACCCTATGGGACAGCCCTTTAATGCGGACGTGATGGAGGCGATCATGGCAATGCCTGCGGCGGACGGCGAAGAGAGCGGTATCGTCAAGCAGGTATACGTAAAGGGTTATAAAAAGGGCGAAAAAGTATTGCGTTATGCGCAGGTTATCGTCACGCAGTAAAAGATATGCACGAAGAAAAGGTATAGACAAAGGAAAGGCTTGGCTGTTATGCCGAGCTTTTTGTTTTGTGTGGTTTTTTCGGAGTAAGTATTGACAGGATAAAAAATTTGTGATAAAATATCTTTAATATTTTATTTTTGGGGGCTGTTTATGAAAAGTAAATGGTTAAAATTGTCGGCGGCGTTGGCTTGCCTGAGTTTGACGGCAGGTTTTGCCTCGTGCGGTTTGTTGGGCGGCGGCGATGACGACAGCAGCAGCGCAAGCGGTGGCATAGGCAATAGTTCGTCTATTGTGGAGAGTTCGTCTAGTGAAGAATTTTCGTCTTCTAGTGAAATCGTATCTTCTAGCGAAATCGTATCGTCTAGCGAAATCGTATCTTCGAGTGAAATCGTATCTTCGAGTGAAATCGTATCGTCTAGCGAAATCGTATCTTCGGCCGAAGAAGTTTCCAGTGAAGAAATTTCGTCATCGGAGTTTGTTTTTTCTAGCGAGGAGATTTCCAGTGAAGAATCGTCCGAGTTTGTAGAAGAAGGTTCCGAAGAGAGTTCCAGTGAAGAAAGTTCGGAAATTGTAGACAGCGAAAGTTCGAAAGAAAATTCTTCTGAAACAAATGAAGAGATTCTTGTCGGTACGGAAGGATTGGTGTACGCCTATCAATCATATAATAACAGTTATTCTGTAATAAATTATAGGGGCGTGGAAACAAAGGTAGTAATTCCGTCTGTTTATGAAGGTTTACCTGTAACGAGTATCAGAAGGGCGTTTGATGGTTGTAATAGTTTAACGGAGATAGTTATTCCAAATTCGGTGACGTATATTGGTGAAAATGTTTTCCGTAATTGCGATAGCTTAACAGAAATCGTTATTCCTGATTTTGTTGTAACTATCGACGAATATGCGTTCGCCGCTTGTGATAATTTAACAAGTGTAATGTTTGGTGAAAACAGTCGATTAACGGGTATTGGTGAAAATGCGTTTTATGCTTGCAAAAGTCTGACGGATATAGTTATTCCTGCGTCGTTAACAAACATTGGTGATTATGCTTTTGCGTATTGCGAAAGTTTAACGGGAATAGTCATTCCTGAGCTATTAACAAACATTGGTGTTGGTGCTTTTGCGGGTTGTACCAGTATGACGGAAATTATCGTGAGCGAAAACAATGATAAGTATATGTCTACTGATGGGAATTTGTATAGCAAAGACGGAACAAAGCTTATACAATATGCTGCAGGCAAAACGGCAACGTCGTTTACTGTCCCCAATTCAGTCGCGATTATCGGCATGGCTGCGTTTAATAATTGCAAAGATTTAACGGAAGTCGTGATTCCCGATAGTGTCACGAGTATTGGTGATTCTGCGTTCTTTGGGTGCGATAAATTGACGAGTGTGGAAATCCCCGACAGCGTAACAAGTATTGGTGGCTCTGCGTTCCTTTATTGCAGTAATTTAACGGAAATCGTAATCCCCGACAGTGTAACGAGTATTGGCAACAGCGCGTTTTATTGGTGTGGAAACTTGACGATTTATTGCGAGGCGGAAAGTGAACCGAGTGATTGGAATTCGGGTTGGAACGATTCTAAGCGTCCCGTGGTTTGGGGATATAAAGGAGAAGAGTAAACAACAAAGAGCCGACGGTGTAAAACCCGTCGGCTCTTTTGCACCTCATCCACCGCAAGCGGTCCCCCCTTCCCTTTAGGGAATGCAAAGAAGGGCGAGATTGCCGCACCCGTAAACTCGCTCGCAATGACAGGGCAAGACAAAAACCGTAATTTTTTCTATAAAAACCGTAAGAATTTTACGCTCTGTATCTTGACGAAAATGAAAAAATACGCTATACTTATAGAAAAGTAAAAAAATCCACGAAAAGGAGAGAAAAATATGATTAGTTTACAAGATAAAGTCGTGATTATCACGGGCGGCGGCAGAGGTATCGGTTTTGGGCTTTCGACGGCGTTTGCAAAGGCGGGCGCAAAAATCGTTATCACGGGCAGAACGGAGGCAACCCTCCTTTCCGCAAAAGAAAGACTTGAAAAAGACTACGGCTGCGAAGTGCTTTGCGTTACGGCGGACGGCGCGGACGAAGCGGCAATCCAAAACGTAATCGATAAGACGGTGGAAAAATACGGCCGTATTGACGCGGTAGTAAACAACGCGCAGGCTTCCGCTTCGGGCAAAATGCTGGTACAGCATACGAAAGAGGATTTAGACCTCGCCATTTATTCGGGCATTTACGCAACCTTCTTCTATATGCAAAAGGCGTATCCCTATTTGAAGGAAAGCAAGGGCGCGGTGGTCAACTTCGCTTCGGG
>JAZNXZ010000008.1:0-7344 GCA_045594165.1 Candidatus Scatosoma sp. | reverse complement strand
AAAGTTGCCGCAAGTTTTGCAATATTTTACTTTGCGTTTCACGCCCAAAATCGCATCCGCAAACGCACGCGCCTCCGCCTCGGGCATATCGATAATTTTATAGGCATATCGCTGTGCCGTCTTTTTTCCCACCCCGGGGAGTTTGGAAAACTCGTTGACGAGTTTGCCGATCGGCTCGATAAAAATATCCATTGGTTAGATCATTCCCCCAAGCGCGCCCATGTCGCCGTATTTGCCCATCTTTTCTTCGTAGACCTTGTCAGCCTTTGCATAGCCGTCGTTGATTGCCGCCATAATCAAGTCTTCTAACATTTCCACGTCCGTAGGATCGACGATGCTTTCGTCCAACTCGATACCGTTGATAATCTTTTTCGCGTTCATATATACGACAACCGCTTCGCCAGCTGCCGTACCGACGATTTCCCAATCGTCCAAAAGTTCCGCAGTCTTTTCCATTTCTTCCTGCATCTTTTGCGCCTGACGCATCAGGTTTTGCATATTGTTGTTGCCACCCTTAAATCCAGCCATTTTCCTTTTCCTCCGATTTATCTATCGTATTTTTTTTATTATTCGTTATTTAATTTCGACTTTTACGCCACCGAACGTTTCCTTAATTGCGTTTACGCCCTGCTGAAAGTTATCCCCTTTCTTGCCGCGCAAGCGCACCTCAAATTGCGTAACGCCGATATCCGCCAACGCCTGTTCCATCAAGGCGTAATGGTTTTCTTTCTTCAAAGAACGGAACACCGTATCGCTCGTCGTGTACAACACGAACAAATCCTCTTCGTATTCGCACTCCAAGTCCATACAAAGGGTTAACAGTACACCGCTACGCGCCACCTTACGCAAGCTTCTTAAAAAACTACCGAACGTCGCTTTTTCGTTTCCGATTGCCGCTGCCCGTACGGGTTTCGTTGAGGGAATAGGCGTCGGTTTCGCTTTTTCCTTTTCCAACTCGTCCAAGCCGTCGAAATAGGCGTAGCCACCCGTCATAGCCTCGTCAGGCGGCACATCTTTGTCCGACGGAATATAAAAATCGTCTGGCACATCTTCTATTTGCGGTTGCGGTTCTATCTGCTTTTCCGCCGCAGGCATTGCCTTAACGGGATTTGCACCAACGCTTTCCACCTTTTGCGCCGTTTCCGCCTTTTCCACAGCGACGGCAGGCGCAGCCACCGTATTTACGGTGATTGCACCGCTCGCAATCTTTTCTTCCAACGCCGCAATCCGTCCAAGGAGCGCCTCGATATCGTAATCCGCGGCAGGCATACTTGCCTTCATAACCGCCGTTTCAAACAAAATCTTCGGGGACGTGGAATATTTGAGTTCCGTTTCCACCGTTGCAAAAATCTCGGTAACGCGGAGCAATCTATGCCCGTCCGTTGCCTTGGCTATCTTCGCCACTTCGGCATACGTTTCGTCGGGCAACGCCAAAATCGATTGTCCGTCGCGACAGGTCTTTGCCACGGCGCAAGCGTTGAGGAAATTCAAGGTATCTTTTAAGAGCATCCCCACGCTTTTCCCCGCCGAAAGAAATTCTTCTGCGCGCACAAACGCGTCGCCGTTATCCCCTTTCAAAATAGCGTCGCACAGCTTTGCCACCGCCGAAAAATCAGCGTTTCCAAGCACCGCGTTGACGTCCGCATACGTCAGCTTACCGCTCGCATACGATACGCACGTATCCGCCACCGAGAGCATATCGCGCACGCTACCAGCGCCCGCACGTGCAATCGCCGCAATCGCCTCCGCCTCGTACGCTTTGCCGATTGTATCGAACACGTGGCGTAATCTCGCCTCCAAATCTGCCTGCGGAATCAGTTTGAAATCAAACCGCATACATCTCGAAAGAATCGTTGCGGGGATTTTTTGCGACTCTGTCGTCGCCAAAATGAATACCGCGTGCGCGGGCGGCTCTTCCAACGTTTTCAAAAGCGCGTTGAACGCACCGGGCGAAAGCATATGGACTTCGTCGATAATATACACTTTGTACTTGCCCGCCACGGGGGGATATTGCACCTTTTCGCGCAAATCACGCATTTCATCCACGCCGTTGTTGGACGCCGCGTCGATTTCCGTAATATCCAAATTAGACGGATTTTTCAGCGCCTTACACGCCTCGCATTTTCCGCAAGCCGAACCGTCTACGGGCGACGTGCAATTAATGGACGCCGCAAAAATTTTGGCGATACTCGTCTTACCCGTACCGCGCGGACCGCAAAAGAGATAGGCATGTCCGATTCTGCCCGTTTCAATCTGATTTTTTAACACCGTTACGATATGTTCCTGCCGTACCACCTCGCCAAGCGTCGTCGGTCTAAACATACGGTATAACGCCAGATATGCCATAATTTTCTCCTTTGTTTCGTCCTTTTTTCCTTTTTTATCTTTATCGTCTTTATCGGCTGTTTTCGCTTATTTTCTTAAAACTTCTTGCAATTTTCGTTTGCTGCGCTGAATTGCGTTATCCACGCTTTTCGCCGTCTTGCCCGTCGCCTCGCAAATCTCTGCGCACGACATACCATCCATGTACATTGTCGTTACCTTAAACTCAAAATCGGACAACGCCTTACTCATCTTTTGCCGCAATTCTCTTCTATCGTCCCGCAAAATCATGGCGTCCTCAGGCGACATAGCTACGTCCGTTGCAAGTTCTAATCCGTACGGATTTAAGCCGTAATTCAAAGGTGCGTTTTTCTTCCGCGCCGCCGTCTTTACCGCGTCAATAATTCTTCTCGATACGCAAAGATAGGCAAAATTCTTAAAACTGCTGCTCGTCTCGCCCTCTTTATAATCCTCAACGGCGTGATACAAACCTATCATGCCCTCTTGTATAAGGTCCTCCGTTTCACCACCAACCAAGAAAAACCCGCGCGCAATGCCACGAACAAGCCCCGAGTGGCGCAACAACAACTCCTCCGTTGCTTGCTTGTCCCCAATCCTGGAAAGTTCCACCAATTTTTCGTCCGATTTTTCTTGATAAGTATTTTGCATGGTTTCCTTGTCTTTCAATCTTACAAACGGTTGCGTACTACTTCGTACGCCGCAATCCCGAGCGCCACCGACGCGTTTAACGAGTTCACTTTGCCTTGCAACGGCAAGGACAAAATCTTATCGCACTTTTCCTTTGTCAAGCGTTTTACACCGCTATCCTCGCCGCCTACGACCAACGCCACGTTTCCGTCGAATTTTTCCTTGTAGATATCCTCGCCGCCTGCCTCTAAGGCATACACCCAATAGCCCGATTTTTGTAATTTTTCCACCGCTTGATTGAGGTTGGAAACTTTGGCTACCTTCATGTGTTCGGCTGCGCCTGCGGAGATACGGATAACGCTCTCGGTCACGGACGCGCTACCTGCCTTGGGAATCACGACGCCGTCTGCACCTGCGCACTCTGCCACACGGATGATACTGCCCAAATTATGCACGTCCTCAATCCCGTCGCAAAGCACGATAAATCCGCCTTTTTCGCTCTTCTTTTCCGCAATAATATCGTCCAAATCGTAATATTCGTAATCGGTCGTAAACGCAATGACGCCTTGATGACGTTTGGTTTCACTTTCCTTATCCAGCACCCTTTTGTCCACGAATTGTACGCGAACGTTCTTTTTGCGCGCCTCCGCAAAAATCAGCCCGAGCGAGCCTTGTGCCCCCTTTTCAATCAACAGTTTGTCGATATTTTTATCCGTTTTCAGCAGTTCGATGACTGCGTTTCTTCCTTCTGTTTTCATATCTTTACCTTATCTCCGTATGGGCTTGAACGCCTGCACGGTTTCCGTTTTTTTGTATGCCTCGACGTCGCTGTGGGAAAGCAACTCTTTGATGCGGTCTTCCCTGCCCGTCAGATACAGATATCCAAGCACCGCCTCAAAGCCCGTCGAACGGTTGTATTCCAGATGACTTGCGCTCTTACTTTTCGTTCCTTTTTTTGCGTTTTTTGCACGGCGGAACACGTCCGTTTCCTCTTCCGTCAAAAGGGGCAACAGCTTGTCCAAAAATTCGCTTTGTCCCTTGGCGGAAACGATATGTGCGGCGGTTTTTTGCAAGTCGGAAGATTTTCCGCCGACCTCCAACGTCAACCGTTCGCGAACGTACAAAGAATACACGGTATCCCCTAAAAAAGCAAGGGTAACCGCGCTGATTTGCGCCGCTTCCGTTGTTGTCAAAACCGCTCTATCCGTCAGCATATCCGCTCCACCGTATTTCTTAATCGTCTTATTATACCATATCCCAAAAAAAAATACAAGCGTTTCAGCCATATTTTTCACACGTTTACACACATCTTTCCGCTATGCGGAAACAGGATTTTTACAATGTGCCCGTCACAAACCTTTTTTATGCAAAACTCCCCGAAAAATACGCCATTACTCCCGAGGCGATTTGCTGCGCCAAACGGTTTTTCCAACCGTCCGTGCAAAGCAGTTTTTCATCCTCGGCATTAGACAAAAAACCACACTCCACAATCACGGACGGATAGGAAGTGCATTGTAGCATAAAATATTCCCCTGCCTTGCTTTCGCGCGGCTTGACACCCACCGTTTGATACAGTTCGTTGAGATACGTCTGCAGTGTTTTCCCCAAAAGCACACTCTTTTCGTTGGCGGCGTTATAGAAAATCTGTCCACCGCGGACGTGGCGCGACGGATAAAAATTTTGGTGTATGGATAACACCAAAGCAGGCGCTGTTTTTTCGATAATCTCTTTGCGCTTTGCCATGTCCCGTTTTTTGAACCCTTTCGTTGGCGTGCCGTACAAGCCCCCCTCTGTCTTTCTCGTCAACGTCACCGCAAAGCCCAAATCTTCCAACTTTTCCTTTAAGCAATAGGCAATATCCAAATTCAAATCGCTTTCCTTAACCCCCGTTGCGATACCGCAGACGCCGCCGTCCACGCCGCCGTGCCCGACGTCCAAAACGATACGCATCCCCCCGTCGTCAAACGCGCCGACCGCCTGCGGCAAAAACAGCGTTTGCACACACAAAACCACCGCCGTCGTAAACATAACGAGTACCCCGAATATCCATACAAAAAACAGCTTTTTCATACCGTTATCCTATGCGCTTTTTCGTCGATTTATGCCCTTTCGTTGCGATACGTCCCCACCTTTTGCAAAATATAGACGACGCATAAACAAATGCGCCGCCCATCAATATTTTTTATAGAAATTTTAATTCCGCCCCTTCCAAACGGCACTCGTAGTCGTTTTCTTTCTCGCGCGCCGTTTTATCCGTTTCTATTTGACCTTTTTCTTCGATTTGTTTATCTGCTTTTTCCTGTTCTACCGCAGGCTCTTCCCTTTCGATTGCCTTTACACTTTCTTCCACGCGGTTAGGAAAAGCGATTTTTTCCACTTCCTTTAACCACTCCGCTTGGATTTCCTCCACGCGCTCGGTGACGATTCTTTCCACCCCCGAGGCGACCAGTTTGCGATATTGTTCCAAGGTTTCCACCCCGAACACTTCCAGACGGCATTTGCCCGACAATCCCGATTGCACCCGTTCGCAACCGTCATATAAGGGCACGGAAAGATAATCCACACCCACGTCCGAACAGATTTTCGATACGCGCGCCAACCGCTCGGGCGAGCACCGAGCGTCCAAACGCGCCTTCAAGACCGCCTTACCTGCCACACGGCGCAACCGCTTTAATTCTTTGCGCACCCCTGCGTAGCGACACTCGGCAATCATGGACGGAGAAAGTGCCACAGTCAATTCCTGCGCTTTTAGTTTAAGCGCGCATTTCGCCTCGTATGCCTTGACTTTGGAGAGCGTTTCACCGTTGCCACCGATTAAACAGTCTGCTTTTATACCGCTTGTGGCCACCCACGGGCGGATATATTCCAACGTAGTCGGCGTCATACGCACCGCCGCCTGACGGTATTTCACCGCGCGCTCGCATATCTTTTTCGCCTCGCCGCTCTCGGTAAGTATGCCCTCCGATTTCAAAATCGCGCTGCGGATATCCGCGCGTTTTCTCTGCTTTTTATATTCGCAATATTCCGCAGCCTCTTTTTTGGATATCACCACACCGCCTTGATTTTGCGGCAAAACTGCGCCTTTCGTAAGTTCCTGTTGAGTTTCCTGTTTGTTTTCCATGGCTTGATTATGCGACAAAATTTTCCCGTTTATTCCTTTTTTTTCTATTTTGTGATACTACGGAGCGGATATACTGTTGCCTATGAAATTGCTATTATCACAAAATTTTATTTCTCACGCACTACTCGCCACCTCTTTACAGGGTTTTGGCAACCTTTTCCTTTTGTTTGCGCTCTGCTTTGCTGGCGTACACCTTGCAAAAATTACCGCGCGCGGTTGGCGGTTACACGACGGAACAACCACGGACAAAACGCCCGAATCGCCGCCGGAAACAAAATTGGAAAATAAACAACCGTCGCAAGACGCCGTCTATTATATCGTAGAAAAAAAACGTCGCCGCAGCAAACCGAGCTACGGCGAACCGAAACAAATTCATTTCAAATAACTTAATTTTATGCAAAACCCCAAGGACGTATTGCAACGATTTTAGCGTATTTGCCGCCCTTTGCGTTATTCTGCATTGACAAGCTCGCCCGTCTTATCGTCGAAACGGGCAAAATTCCCACCGTCTTTCCACAATCTTTCCAGATGATAGAAAAGGCGGGTTTCGTCGTTGAAAATATGCACGATAACGTCGCCGTAATCGATAACCGCCCATCTGCCGTCACGGACGCCTTCCGTACGGGTAGGCACAAGCCCCAAATTCTTTTCCACAAGCTCTTCCACACGTTCGCCCATGGCACGGATTTGCGGTGCATTGCTACCGCTTGCAATTACAAAATAATCGCAAAGGTCCGTCTTTTCACGCACGTACATCGCTACGATATCCTTGCCGAGCTTGTCCGCAAGCGCTTTGCATACTTCGATGGTCAAATCTTTACTGTTAATTTCCGACATATTTTTTCCTTCCTATTCAATATTATCTTTTATCTTTATAAAATTCATACGCCGCGCGTGTCAGCGGATAAATCTCTCCGCCCTTACTTTCTAAAAACAGGAGTGTTTGATACAGAGCCTCCGCAAGGCACTTATCCAAACCGTCTTTACCCCAAAACAGAGCGCGGAGTTCGTCCACTCCCTCGTAACGGCGTCCGTCCTCTAACATGTCGGCAAGAAATATCAACTTTTCCATTTCGCTCATGTTCGGTCTGCCGCTGGTATGGTAGCGTATCGCGTTCAACACGTCTTTGTCCGTAACCCCGAAATGTTTTTCCGCAACGTACGCGCCTTGGTATTGATGGGATACCTGCGCGGGAATTTCACCCCACTCCGTCGGGGGAATAAACCCCTCTAAATAGGGCGAATTTGCAGGC
>JAZNXZ010000007.1:0-4727 GCA_045594165.1 Candidatus Scatosoma sp. | reverse complement strand
TGGGCTTGTAACCCCGAAAACGGCTTCTTCGGCGTTGCTCCTGGTACGAACGAAAAATCTAACCCCAATGCACTCGCTTCTACGATGCAGGGTACGATTTTCACGAACGTTGCTTTGAACCCCGCTGATAACACCGTTTGGTGGGAAAAATTAACGAAGGAAGCTCCCGCAGAGCTTATCGATTGGACGGGTAAGCCTTGGACTCCCGATTGCGGCAGAAATGCAGCGCACCCCAACTCCCGTTTCACCGCTCCCGCAGAAAATTGCCCTTGCATTTCGCCCGCGTTTAACTCCAAAGAAGGTGTGCCTCTTTCCGCGATTATTTTCGGCGGCAGAAGAGCAACGACGACCCCGCTCGTTTACCAGTCCAGAGATTGGAACCACGGTACGTTCGTAGGTACGATTATGTCCTCCGAAACGACGGCGGCGGCTACGGGTGCAGTTGGCGTACTTCGCCACGACCCTATGGCAATGAAACCTTTCATGGGTTATTCGGTTGACCAATACTTCCAGCATTGGATTGATATGGGCGCGAAAGTTCCCGCTGAAAAACAGCCTAAGATTTTCAACGTTAACTGGTTCCGTCAGGACGAAAACGGCAACTTCATGTGGCCTGGTTTCGGCGACAACATGCGCGTACTCGACTGGATTTTGGACCGTTGCGAAGGCAAAGTAGACGCTCGTGAAACGGCTATCGGTTACCTTCCTTACGCAAAGGATATAAACATTGAAAATTGCGATATCGACGCGGAAACGCTTGATAAGTTGCTTGTTGTTGACAAAGCTCGTTGGGCGGCAGAAGCAGAAGAAATCACGACGTATTATGCAGAAAACTTTGGCGACAAGATGCCCAAGGAAATCATGGATAACCTTGCAATCTTGAAGGCAAACTGCGCAAAATAATCGCGATAAAAGCTGAATAAAAATACAAAATCCCGTTGGTTTTTCCAGCGGGATTTTTGTTATGCGTTTTTCAGAATATCGAACGCCAAACGGAAAGCTGATTGAAAGGCGCAACGGTAAACAAGCCGCCCATAATCACAATTTAACGCATTGTTTTCCGCTTCGTAGGCAAAAAACAGCGCCTTTTGTTCGTCGGATAACGTGCGAAGTAAAGTATCGTAGGCAGTACCGCTTTTTGTTTTGCTCTTTTGCGACAAAATCTCGGTTTCTTCCAACTCCACGTAATACAGCGTTGTTAAAATATCGTTCATTTTATTCTGCCACCTTTTTTACTACATTTGTATTTATATTATATAACTAAATTTGTAGTCAGTCAAGCATTTTGAATACGTTTGTAGTATAATTTTATCGAGGTGATATTATGGACTACGGAAAAAATTTCAAAGAACTGAGAATAGAAAGGGGTTTATCGCAAAGAGATTTGGCAAAAGCGACGGGGATTTCGCAGCAAGCCATTTCCTTTTGGGAACAGGATAAAAGAACTCCGAATATGGACGATTGTATAAGATTGGCGGATTTTTATGAGATAACGCTTGACGAGTTGGTTGGAAGAACGATAACAAACAGATAGGTGTACTATGAAATTTCCCGAACGATTAGCCTTAGAGCTGAAAGGCTGTAAATTGACCCAAAAGCAAATTGCGCAAGAATTGGAGCTTGACAATTCAAATATTACAAAGTGGAAAAATGGAGAATATCTTCCGTCGTTAGACGTTTTTTATAAGCTTTGTAAATTGTTGGACGTCAGCGCGGATTATTTGCTCGGATTGGTGGATTGATTGTTTTTTCTGTGTCGATTATGTGAGACTATATTATGAAGTTTTGTGAAAGATTAAAAGCAGCAAGAATAGAGTGTGATTTATTACAGAAAGACGTTTGTGAGAAGTTGGGCGTTTCGCTGAACTGTTATGCAAGTTATGAGCAGGGCAGAACAGAACCGAATTTGGAAACCTTAAAAAGGTTATGCAAATTATTTGATGTCAGCGCGGATTATTTGTTAGGATTGACCGACTGAGTGTTTTGTTTTATCGAAAAAAACTTAAAAAGGAGGAAATATTATGAAGAAAGTTTTGATTTTGTCGGGCAGCCCCAGAAAGGGCGGAAACTCCGACGTTTTGTGCGACGAATTTCTGAAAGGTGCACTCGACGCCGGGCACGACGTAGAAAAAATCCGCGTGGTGGAAAAGAAGATTGCGCCGTGTACGGGGTGCTATTATTGCAAAGACCACGGCGGTAAATGCGCGTTTAACGACGACATGGAGGACGTGTTGCAAAAGATTATCGATTGTGACGTGTTGGTGCTGTCCAGCCCCGTGTATTTCTATTCTATTTGCGCACAATTAAAGGCGGTAATCGACCGTACCGTGGCGCGTTGGACGGAGATCGCAAACAAAGATTTGTACTATATCGCGACGGCGGCGGAGGACGAAAGAGATACGCTGGATATCACCCTTTCCTGTTTCCACGGTTTTGCCATGTGCATTGACGGATACGAAGAAAAAGGCACGTTGTACGGCAGGGGCGTATACGAAAAAGGGGACGTGTTGAAACGCCCCGAACTCATGACCATTGCCTACGAAATGGGCAATTCCATCCAATAATTTTTAACGGAAACGCACCGTCCAATAGACGGGCGCGCGACGAAAAACGGCGATATGGATACCCATGAACGCCGTATCGGCAAGGATTAAAACTCCCAACGTATACCCGATTAATTTCGCGGTTTTACGGGGGAGTTTTTTTATGCCCCGAAACAGGGGCGAAAAACCCAAACGGAAGAAAAAGTAGCCGCCCGTACCGTAAAGAACGGTGGTGAGCAGGCAGGTATAGCGTGTAAAACAGTAGGCGTGGTTGGTGTAATCCCAAAGAACTACGCCAAACGCTTTTTCCCAAAGATTGCCAACAATCAGCTCACCGACAAAAGCGGCGGCGGTGATAAATACAAGGCAATACAGGTTGGATAAAATTTTCGTTTGCAGGGTGTCGTGCGTAAAGAGCGGTTTGCCGAAAAAGGTCGCGCGGTCAACGTCGCGAAGTGCGGCGTATAAAAACAGCACGATTAGCCCATAGGGGGATAAAAAGGGCAAGATGTGAAACCTAGAATCAATTTTTCCGCTCCCGATAAGCGTGGAAATATTTTCGCCCAGCCATCCGACTAAAGAGGCGAGAACCGCTAGCACGCAAATATAGGGAAATTCTTGGCGGAAAGTTTGGGCTTTTTGAACGCTCGTTTTTTGCATGACATTTCCTTTGAAAGTTCTTTTTCAAGAGTATTGCCCTTTGGCGGCGTTTTTAACCAACGGCGAAAAATTAACGAAAACGCGCAAAAAAGATAACCGCCTCGGAATCTTGCGTTTCCAAGGCGGTTACCTATATGATAAGGGGGAAAATGATGAGCTGTTTTATGTAGTCGGCTGTCCACAACCGATTTACAAGTATATTTTAGCATGCAAAAATCAAAAAGTAAAGAAAAAAAACAAAAAATTTTTTTTCGGCAAAAAAGGATACCTACTGTGCAAAAAATGATAATAATTAACATTTTCACATTTTTTCACAGAAAAAATTTTCGCTAAAATTGCAAATTCACAAAATTTTGCACAAAAAACAGCAGAAAACCGCTGTGATAACGTAGGTTAATACGGAGATTAACAGGGCTTTTGTTAAATTTTTTCTTTTTAAGCCTGCAAAATATACGGCACCGATATAAAAAATCGTTTCGGACGAGCCGTAAATCACGCATGCGCAACGGGAAACGTAACTGTCCGCGCCGTATACGTCTAAAATTTCCGATAAGACGGCGATTGCGCCGCTCCCCGACAGCGGTTTGATAAGCAGTAGGGAGGACAATTCTTGCGGAATTCCCACAAAACGGAAAACGGGGGTGAGGCGCATAGACAGCGCCTCGCCGATACCGCTTATTTCTAAAAGTTTAGAGAGCATGGTGACGGCGGCGATATAGGGAAAAATAGAAACAATCAAGGGGACTGCGCCCTTGACGCCGTCGGTAAAAGAATCATACACGCGGACTTTGCGAAAAAAGGCAAAGGCAAACGATAACAGAAAAATGCTCGGGATTAGAAAGACAAAAAAATGCGTCATCGCGTATATGCCCCCTTGTTTTTTGCTTTTTCCATCTCAAAACCGCGTATAATTTGCGTTTTACAGCGGGATTTTTTTCGGTAGGCAAACATGGTCAAAAGAACGCCTAACGTAGTGGAAAAGACCGTGGCGAGCAAGGTTGGCAAAATGATATCCGTCGGGTTGCTGCTGTGCATGGCGACGCGGACGGCGACGAGGGAGGAGGGCAAAATTTGCAAAGAAGTGGCGTTGAGTACGAAAAACATTGCCGACGCATATTCGGCGTTGTCCGTTTTGTCCAAAAGCTGTGCCGCTTTGATGCCGTAGGGCGTCGCCGCGCCCGATATTCCCAAAAGATTGACGGATACGTTCATACTGATAGCGGCAAGCGCCTCTTCGTCGTCGGTTTTTAATAGACGTTTGGCGACGGGCTTTATAAAACGAGAAACGCCGCGCGTCACGCCGCTGTCTTCCCACAGCCGCATCAGCCCCATCCACACGGCATAGGTGGCGACAAGAGATACGCACAGCGTAGCGGCTTTGCTTGCCCCGTCCAGCATTGCCGGCAAGAAATTTTCAGGGGAAAGGATAAGCAAGGATAGGGTACATATCGAAAATATGACAAAAAACAGAGCGTTCATAGCATAAATATATGCACGGCAGAGCGACAAAATACCAACGTAAAA
>JAZNXZ010000006.1:0-2290 GCA_045594165.1 Candidatus Scatosoma sp. | reverse complement strand
CGTTGTGGAAATCCCCACCAACCGTCCCATCAAGCGTGTGGACTTGCCCGATTTGGTTTACTCGACCGTCAACGGCAAAAAACGCGCTATCGTAGACGAAATTATGAAACGCCACGAAAGCGGTCAGCCTATCTTGGTTGGTACTTCGTCCGTTGATAAATCGGAAGAAATTTCCAGACTTTTGAAACGTAACGGCGTAAAGCACAACATTTTGAACGCGAAGAACCACGAACGCGAAGCGGAAATCGTGGCGCAGGCAGGGCGTTTGGGCGCCGTAACCATTTCGACGAACATGGCCGGCCGTGGTACGGACATTCTGCTTGGCGGTAACGCCGAATATCTGGCAAAGAAACGTCTTAGAGAAGAGGGCGCAAACCCCGAAGATATCGATTTGGCAATGAGTATGTACATCACGGATATCAGCGACGAGATTGCGGCGCTCCGTGAAAGATACAAGAAAGTATACGCGCATTATAAGGCGGAAACGGACGCGGAAAAGGAAAAGGTAGTAGAGGCAGGCGGTCTTTGCATTATCGGTACGGAGCGTCATGAATCCCGTCGTATTGACAACCAGCTCCGCGGTCGTGCAGGCCGTCAAGGGGATATCGGTATGTCGGAATTCTTCCTGTCCTTGGAAGATGATTTGGTTATGCGTTTCGGCGGCGAGCGTATGAAAGCGCTGTACGCGTTCTTTAAGATTGACGAGGACGAGTGCTTGCAATCGAGAATGCTTTCGCGCGGTATCGAAAACGCGCAGCGCAATATCGAGGGCAGAAACTTCGGTATCCGTAAAAACGTATTGCAGTACGACGACGTCATGAACAAACAGCGTTTGGTTATGTACGAAAACCGTATGAACGTGTTGCGCGGTGAAAAGGTGCACGAACAAGTGCTGAAATACATCCCCGATTACGTGGTGGAAACGGTGGCGAGCGCGGTAAATATCGACGCCATGCCCGAACTTTGGAACGAGGACGAACTGAACGCGGCTTTGGAGGCGAAACTTTTGCCCGAAGGCACGAACTACGTTACCCGTGAACGTTTGACGAAATGGGATTACGAAACGGCAATCCGTAAGATTTCAAAGAAGGTAGAAAAGGAATACGAAAAGAAGATTGCCGATTTGAAAGAACAGGGCGTAGACTTTACGCAAATCGAGCGCCGTGTGCTTTTGATGACGGTAGATAGAAACTGGATCGACCATATCGACGCGATGGATCAGCTCCGCAAAGGGATTTCCTTGCGTGCGTACGGTCAGGTGGACCCTGTCATTTCGTATAAGAAAGAAGGCTTTGACATGTTCGAAGAAATGGTAGAACGTATTCAGCGTTCGGTTATCAGCGTTCTTTTGAAAGTTAAGGTAGAGATGCGTCCCGCGCCTACGGCGCAACCTTTGCAGGTAAAACGTCAAATGCCTACTCCTGCGGCGGCAAACGGTGCGAACGGTGCAAACGGTGCGAACGGTGCGCCTGCGGCAAAACCCGCAGCGCCTGCTCCCGTAAGAGTGTTCCGCCGTCAGATGCCCGAGCCGCTGTCGAACATGTCGTCGTTTAAGGCGGCGCAAGAGGCGGCGAAAAAGGCAGCAGAACAAAAGAAAGACGAATAATCTGCAAGGAAAAAGGATAGAAAAAGTATGTTCAAAGCAGACGATTATAGATTGAAAGTGCAAGCGATGCGCGCAGTCCTGAAAGAGGCGGAATACGCCTTGGATATCGAGCATTTGCGCCCTCGCTTGGCGGAATTAGAGAAGGAGCAGGAAAACCCCGAGGTTTGGCAGGATATGGAAAAATCCACCAAAATCGGAAAAGAGATTTCTGCAATTCGCAACAAAATCAACGCCTATGAAACGGGCGCGAGAGCGTTGTCCGATTCGGAAGACGTCATTGATTTGATTGAAGAAACGGAAGACGAAAGTTTGATTGCCGAACTCGACGAAATGTTGAAAACCGCGGAAAAGGATATCGAAGATATGCGCATCCGCGCCATTTTGAAAGGGCAATACGACAACCACAACGCCATGCTTTCCCTGCATGCCGGCGCAGGCGGTACGGAGGCGTGCGACTGGTGTCAGATGTTGTACCGTATGTATAACCGCTATTGCGAAAAGATGGGATTTAAGGTGTCCGAACTTGACCGAGAGGCAGGGGACGGTGCTGGATTAAAGAGCGTTTCTTTCCGTGTAGAGGGTGAAAACGCATACGGGTATTTGAAAGCGGAAATGGGCGTGCATCGTTTGGTGCGCATCTCGCCTTTCGACGCCAACAAACGCCGTCAAACCTCTTTTTCCTCG
>JAZNXZ010000005.1:0-3264 GCA_045594165.1 Candidatus Scatosoma sp. | reverse complement strand
GTCGTTTTGAATACGCTGTATAAAAAGACGAAATTACAAACGTCGGACGGTATTATTCTGTTGGCGTTGGTTGAAAACGGTACAGAGCCTAAGACGCTGAACTTGCAAGAGATTTTGTATCATTATCTCAACCATCAAAAGGAAGTTATCACTCGCCGTACCCGTTTCGATTTGAACAAGACGGAAGAACGCGCGCATATCATTGCCGGGTTGGTTTTGGCGCTTGCGAACGTGGACGAGGTCATCCGTATTATCAAGGCGTCGGCGGACAAATACGCGGCGATTGACGCGTTGACGGCGGCGTTTGCGTTGGATGAAAAGCAGGCGAACGCGATTTTGGAAATGCGCTTGCAGAGATTGACTTCTTTGGAAGTAGAAAAATTGAACGAAGAGTTGGCGGCGTTGCGCGCAACGATTGAGGATTTGAAGGATATCCTTGCCAACGAATCTCGCGTTTTGGAGATTATCCGCGCGGATTTGACGGAAATCAAGGAAAAATATCCCTCCGAGAGAAAATCGGAAATTTCCGTGGATTACGGCAATATCGACGACGAAGACCTTATCGACCGCGAAGATATCGTTATCACGATTACGCATGGCGGTTATATCAAGCGTTTGCCCGTCGACGAATACAAGGCGCAAGGCAGAGGCGGCAAGGGCATCACCGCACACAGACCGAAAGACGAAGACTACGTGGAAAAAATGTTCGTTTGCTGTACGCACGATCCCATTTTGCTGTTCTCGTCCAAGGGCAAGGTGTACTCTATCAAGGGTTACGAAATCCCCGAGGCGAACAGAACGGCGCGTGGGCGCGCTATCGTCAATATCGTGCAGCTTGACCAGGGCGAAAAGATTGAGGCGGTATTGCCCGTTTTGGAAAACGGCACGGGCTATCTCGTGATGGCGACCGAAAACGGTTTGATTAAGAAAACGCACACCGACGAGTTCAAGCGTATCCCCAGAAACGGTAAAATTGCGATTAAATTGCAAGAAAACGACCGCTTGATTGCGGTACGGTTCACGACGGGCGAGGATGAAATTTTGATTGCGTCGCGCGGCGGTAAGTGTATCCGCTTTGCCGAAACGGACGTACGTCCTACGGGCAGAGGCACGCAAGGCGTTAAGGCGATTACGCTTGCAAAAGACGATATCGTGGTAGACATGCTGATTATCGACCCTGCGTTTGATTTGTTTACGTTGACGTCGCTGGGCTACGGAAAGCGTTCTAAGGTGGACGATTACCGTTTGCAGAGCCGTGGCGGTAAGGGTATCAAGGCAGGCGTATTCAATGAAAAGACGGGCGACCTTGTCAGCCTGAAACCTGTTACCGACAACGACGATATTATGATTATCACTATGGGCGGCACGATTATTCGTATGCACGCGGACACGATTAGCTGTATCGGCAGAAGTACGCGCGGCGTACGCGTTATGAACGTGAAGGACAGCACGATTGCTACCGTAGACATCACCGAACGCGACGACGAGGCGGAAGTAGAAGCGCCCGAAGAAACGGCGGCGGACCTTAGCCCCGAGGATTTGGCGGAAGGCGCGGACGACGCAGAAGAAATGGAAGAAACGGTGGCTTTGGACGACGAAGTCGTAGACGAAACGCCCGCCGACGAAGAATAATCTGTTTATAACGACCAAGAGCCGACGGTGTGAAAAGCCGTCGGCTCTTTTGCGTCTCATCCACCGCGCGGAGGTGTCATACCGAGCGGAGGCGTAGCCGTAGTTGAGTGTATCTGAGAAAGTAATAAGTAAAAGTGAAAAGTGAAGAGGTGCGGAGAAATAAGAAAGAGATACGCTCCGTTCGCTATCGCTCAGTCGGTATGACAAGGGGGCGCTTGCTGTGCAACCTTAATCGGTGTGGTAAAAAGGCGGGGGTGTTTTGCTTGGTAAAACAAGGGTATATTTGACTAAAAAACCGCAAAAGGTCGGGGACGTGTCGTAACGAAACAAAAAACAAGCGTTGTTTGGCAACGCTTGTTTTCCTTTTGTCGTAAGATAATGAATCGTTTATTTTTCAGGCGTTTCTTCCGCAATATTAATCATATCGAACGCACGGATCAAGAACCCGGAAACGGGGAAACTTGCCTGTATAACGATGATAATAATCAGCATTTGCGAGAGTGTGAAATCGAGATCTGCCCAACCCTCTAACACCAGTGCGTCGCCGACAGGCTTGATTAAAAGTACCAGCAAGCACAAGGTTGTAGACACGATAAACAGGATTCCGCGCAGCAGGTTGAACGGCTGACAGATTCGATACAGCATAACCAACCCCGAGAAGGTCAAGACAATCATCATCATGGCTTGATAATGGTCGGTTTTGCCCATTTCGTTCACCAAAGAGAAATCGTTGCCCAAAGGCGTACGGCTGAGGATATACAGCGTCATAATCGCAACGCCCATGGTGAGCGCACCGGGTAGCGCGCGGCTTAGAACGTAGGGTATAAATTTGCCCTTGACGCGTTCCGTGTTCGGTTGCAGCGACATAACGAACGAGGGCAGGGCACTGATGAACATTTCAAACATCAGCATATTGCTCGTTTCGAAGAAATATTCTTCTTTGACGCAGATACAGACGGTCGCCAAAATCAGCGTTAAGAGCGTCTTCATGATATACAGCGCGGACGAACTCTTGATGTTGTTGATAACACGACGCCCCTCGTTTACGATTTTGGGCATAGAGCCGAAGTTGTTGTCCTGCAAAACGAGGTTGGAAACGTTTCTCGCCGCCTCGCTGCCCGAGGCTACGGATACGGCGCAGTCTGCCTCTTTCATGGCAAGAATATCGTTGACACCGTCCCCCGTCATGGCAACGGTATTGCCCGCTTTTTTAATCGAGCGGATAAGGATTGCTTTCTGTTCGGGGGTAACTCTGCCAAAGACGGTATATTCGTTGGCGGCGTTTTCCACGTCGATATCGCTCAGCCCCTCCAAAGAGATGAACTGCGCGGCGTTGGGAATGCCTGCACGGCGAGCTACTTCCGCTACGGTCACGGGGTTGTCGCCCGAAATGACCTTGACGGCGACGTCGTTTTGTTTGAACCATTTAATCGTTTCAATGGCGTCGGGACGGATATTGTCCGACAACGTAATCACCGCAATCGGTTTGATGCCGGACGGGAGCCTGTCGTTTTGAATTTGCCCGGGTGCGTGCGCTAAGACAAGCACGCGTAAGCCCATCTGTGCGTATTGCTTTACGAGTTTTTCAATACGGACGGGCATGGGTTTTAATACGAACTCGGGTGCGCCCAT
>JAZNXZ010000004.1:0-9660 GCA_045594165.1 Candidatus Scatosoma sp. | reverse complement strand
GTTCGTCGCGCTTGTAATCGGATTGCAAGTGGCGTTGTCTGCCGTGCCGGGGGTGGAACTCGTTACCCTGTTGTTTGTAACGTATGCGTTCGTATTTGGGATAGTGCGAGGCATGTTGGCAGCGACGGCGTTTTCCCTTTTGCGGCAGTTGGTTTTTCCCTTTTCGCCGACGGTGCTTGTATTGTATTTGGTATATTACAATTTTTTAACGGCGGTATTCGGGGTATTTGGACATATCGTAAAAAGACCGCTGGTCTGCCTTTGGTGGCTGACGGCGGCGGCTTGTATATGTACGGTATGTTTTACTCTGTTTGACAACCTATTGACGCCGTGGTGGTTGGGGTTTTCTAAAAAGGCATGGCGGGCGTATTTTTATGCGTCGCTGTCTTTTATGGTTCCGCAGATTATCTGCACGGCGCTCACGGTCGGGATGCTGTTTTATCCCCTGCAAAGGGTGTTTCGGCAAATCAAAAAAGGTTTGCAATAAACCGCTTATAATCCAACGAAAAAGAGTTCCGCGTTTGACGTGGAACTCTTTTTATATCGTAAACGATTCGTTTTTATGCAATCGTGAGTTTTTGCGCTTTGGTGATGGCGAAATCCATTTCTAAAACCCCAACCGTTTTTTGCCCAAATTCATTTTTTCGGCACGATAAAATTTCGTAAGTACAACGGGTTGTTTAAGAGCGGAGATGGGAAAAATCGTCCACGTCTTTGAGCAGGTCTTTGGTTTCATATATATAAATATCGCAACCGAAGTAATCGTATTCGGGCGGACCGCCCAAACGTTGACGGATTTCGCCGTCTAAACAAAAGCCGTCTTTGAAAACGTATTGCAACTTTTTTGACAGTTCCTTATCCAAATATCCCAAAACGCGGTTGAGCGAAATGCTGTACACGTACGTATTGTGCGGATACTTTTTCAAAGGGGTATGTACGATTTGCAAATCGTCGCCCTGCATAGATTGCGCCAGCGCGCCTTGCCGATCGTTTGAAGCGACGCCGTTAATTTTGGTGCGAATGGGGAACGTTAAACCGCTTTTTTTCAATCGCCGCGCAAAAAATTTAGTTTTGAAATACGATTTTAATCCCATATCCATAGTATAGCACGATTTTTCAGGTTTGTAAAGGGGAAAAGGAAAAATAG
The DNA here is from genome assembly GCA_045594165.1 of Candidatus Scatosoma sp. Taxonomy (GTDB): domain Bacteria; phylum Bacillota; class Clostridia; order Christensenellales; family Borkfalkiaceae; genus Scatosoma. The sequence continues at coordinate 8,513 of JAZNXZ010000004.1, read as the reverse complement.
ATTAAAAAAACCGTGGCGGAAGTATATAAGAAAGCGCGAAAGAATTTCTTATGATTTTTTTGAAAAAGTATTGCTTTTGCCGATAAAATTTGATACAATAATAAATGATAAAAAAGCAAAGGAGTGGGTTTATGACTTACAAACAGGCAAAACAACTATTGGAGGAAAAAGGGCAAATGCAGCTCTTGAAATATTACGACGAACTTTCTTGCGAAGATAAAAAGACTTTGCTCGAAGGGATTGAGGCGATTAACTGGGATTTTGAGGATGCGCTGGCGAACCCTACAGATTTGACGGGGAAAGACCGCGATATCCGTCCCATCAACGGTTTGCGCTGTGTGGAAATCGAAAGAAGAAAAGCCGAATTTGAAAAAATCGGCGTAGATGCAATCAAAGCGGGCAGAGTGGCGGCGGTGCTCCTTGCCGGCGGTATGGGTACGCGACTTGGCGTAGACGGACCTAAGGGTGCGTACGATATCGGTATCACGAAACCGTTGTATATTTTTGAGCAACAAATGCGAAATTTGCAGGACGTTACCAAACAATGCGGCGTGGTCGTGCCTTTGTATATCATGACGAGTGATAAAAATCACGAACAGACGACGGCGTTTTGGAAAGAGCACGGGTATTTCGGCTACGATGAGAAGGACGTCAAATTCTTCAAACAAGAAATGGCGCCTGCGGTCGATTACGACGGCAAAATTCTTTTGGAACGCAAAGACGTGCCTGCGTTGTCCCCCAACGGCAACGGCGGTTGGTTCAGTTCACTCAAAAAAGCGGGACTTGTGGAGGATTTGAATGCGCGCGGCGTAGAGTGGTTGAATATCTATGCAGTAGACAACGTATTGCAGCGCATTGCCGATCCTGTCTTTGTCGGCGCAACGATCGAAAGCGGCGTAAATTGCGGTGCGAAAGCGATTTTTAAGACAATTCCCACCGAAAAGGTAGGGGTGTTGTGTATGGACGGCGGCGAGCCCAACATTATCGAATATTACGAACTTACGGACGAAATGGCGAACCAACGCGACGAAAACGGAGATCTTGTATACAGCTACGGCGTTATTATGAACTATTTGTTCCGTCTTTCTAAGTTGGAAGAAGTTGAGGGTAAAAAGATCCCCGTACATATCGTAGAAAAGAAAATCGAATGTCTTTGCGACGACGGCGTGACGAGAAAACCCGACAAGGAAAACGGGAAAAAGTTTGAAACGTTGGCGGTTGACCTTATCAAACTCATGGGTAGCGTTTTGCCTTACGAAGTCGTGCGCGAAAAAGAATTTGCGCCGATTAAGAACAAGACGGGCGTGGACAGCGTAGAAAGCGCGCGTGAACTTTTGAAGAGGAACGGGGTAGAACTCTAATGGCGACGGAACTCGAGGGAAACGTACAGTTGCAGCGGTTTATTCAACTCCTTGCCGATTTGAACCATCAGTCGGCGGCGTATTTGCAATCGGGCAATCAAGATATTTTGTCGGCGATGAACAAGACGGTGGAGGATATGTACGCGATACAGAGCGTCGGCTCGGAGGACGCATATACTGCCATTGACGACGATATGCAGGCGATTTGCAAAAACTTTAACGCGGCTGTGGCAATGATGCAGAGCAACGAAAAATCGGCGATCGATATGGCGACGTTCGTGGCGGTGAAGAAATTCGTGCGGAATATCTTTGAAGCGACGGTGCGGATTATCCACGCGTACGGCTTGGCGTAAAATCAACTGAAAGATAAAAAACAAGGCACACGTATCGTAACGAGTGCCTTTTTTCTTCGCTTTTTATTAAAAAATATTCTTTACGTCAAAGTTGTAAGAGTGGGGTATCGCGTCCGTCAAACCGATTAAGACTTCAATTTTTGGCAAAGCCCCCTCGTTGTCGTCTAGGGATAGAAAACCGATTGCCTCGTTTAACTGAAAATCAATTTCTTGCAAGGCGGTATGGGGGAGCCAAAAATGCAGCGTTTCCTTTTTCTTGTCCCAAAAACTGCGCGCGGCAACGCCGTCGTTGTAGGTCGCCGTGCCGAGTTCTGCCTTTTCCTGCAACGTTTCAAAGGTGGCGCGAAGTTCGCCGAACGCTTTGTCTACACATTTGCTTTCGTAAAAGGACACGCCCAAAATCACGCCGAGCGTAACAAAAATACTTGCAATCGTCCGTATCATAACCCCTCCTTTACCACAACGGTTTTTCCCAGCTTAGCGACAGCACTTGATAAGATTTTCCCTTTTTTTGCAGGTATACTTTTCCGTTGCCGTCCACGGTCATAATCAGTACCTTTTTTTCGTCCTTACAACCGTTTCGTCGCAACACGTCCAGGTAGTAATCGGTATTTTTCTGTGTTTTTTCGACGTTTTTGACATCGAATTTTCCCTCGTTGATAAGGACAATCGGCAAGGACGTTTGCAGGTCTTGATAGTTCTTTTTCGGCAGAGCGGAAAACGCACCCTCCGCCTCGTATAAAGCGTATTCGACGGCGTCAAGAGAGAAAATTCCTTCCACGCGCAGGCTTTCGATTAGGTCGGAAACGTTGAGATTGTTCTTTTTTAGCTGCGAGTCGTCCACGCCGTTTTTATTGAGCACGATGCTGGGTGTGCCGCTGATAATCGGTTTTGCCGCGGTTATTTTCAGGTCGATCACGCAGACGAGTTGGTGTAACAAAAACACGGTCAAAATGGCGATTACGCCGTATAAAAGGGGGATCGAATTGTCCGCCATGGGGATACAGGCAAGCTCGGAAATAATCAGCGTGATTACAAGCTCATACGGCTGCATTTCCCCGATTTGGCGTTTGCCCATCAGCCGCATAATGGCGAGCAGCGTAATAAAAATGATTGTTGTCCGTAAAAAAATCAAGCCCATACGGATATTTTGCGACAAGGGCGGAAAAAATATGCGCAAACGCTTGCGTTTGCAGAGAATAGGGTGTATAATAAGAGTACAAAGTAAGAGTAGCCTTCGGCGCGTAAAGTGTCACCGAACGGGACGTTGTCGGTGAACGAAAGGGAGCGAAAATCTTCTTCGTCTTTCTGCGGTGTCGGGGCGCGTCCGCTACGAAAGGCAGCACCCGTGTCGCAACGAAACGCGAAAAGGGCGGTTGCATATACCATTTGCGGACCTCTCAACGGGAGGTTTTTATTATGTCGGAAGTTTCTACGAAAGAGAAAAGTTCAGTTTGGGAAAGGTTTCTTTTTTCAGAATTTTTGAGAAAAAAGAACAGGAGTCATAAGATAGCTTACATTGGCGTTGTTTCGGCTCTTTCCGTTGGCGCAAACGTACTCGTTTCCGCTTTTCCCGACAGTCAGTTTTCCCTTGTTATGGTGGTTGCGTTATTGGCGGGTTGTATGCTCGGCACCGGGGCAGGCTTTATTTCAAGTATAGTTGCCGACGGATTGGCGTGGGTTATTTATCCACCGAGCATGTATATGTTTTGGGTCGGTTTAGCGACGGGAACGTTTTCGCTGCTATCAGGGCTTGTTTTTGAATTTTGTCAATTCAAATTTAAGGGTGCGCTCTACGTAAAGATGTTGATTGTCGTTGTAATCACATTTTTGGTTTGTACGGTAGGAATAAACTCTACGGGTTTTTATTTTTACAATAAAAGTTTCGGCTTTTTGCAAGCGTTTAAGGATTACGTTTCCAAAAAAACGGGTGGAAACCCTACGTATTGGCTGTACGTTTTATATCGCCTTTTTTTCAAAGGGCAAATTTGGAATAGCGTGTTTAATTACGTCTTGTTTTTTATCGCCGTGCCTGCGCTCAACCGTATAAAACCCCTGAAATTGTATATAAAATAGAAAAATCCCGTGTAATTACGCCAAAATACAAAAATATAAAAACCGTCGAGTTCTACTTGACGGTTTTTTATTATTATGCTATAATAATAAATAGCATGGGCGGTTATACCCTTGCCACTCGCGCGGGCGAGAGCCTGCGAAAGCGTGCGCACGTACGCGCATATAAGGAGAAAAAGCATGAACCTTTCCAACCTATTATGGCCTATGGATCCGTCGATAAAAATCGGGGGGTTAGAGATACACGCCTACGCAATGATTATCGTTTGCGGTATGATTGCGGCGTTTTTTATTATCACGGCGCTCTTCCGTCGGAGAAACATGTCGCCTGATTTGTTTTTGACCTTTTTCGTGATCGGCTTGCCGATTGCGGTCGTCACGACGCGTCTATTTTATTGCATTACCGATGGGTTGCCTATTTCCGAATGGTTTAGCTGGAGCTCTATCCGTCAAGGCGGACTGTCTATCGTCGGCGGCATTATCGGCGGTGCGGCAAGCGTAGCGGTGATTTGTATCGTGAAAAAAGTCAACTTCTTGCGTGTAGGCGATTGCGTAGTTGTGGGGCTGTTGTTTGCGCAGTCCATCGGAAGATGGGGGAACTTTGTCAACCAAGAAGTGTACGGCGCGCAGGTGACGAACAGCGCGCTGCAATTCTTCCCTTTATCGGTGTATATTGAAGACACGGGTACGTGGCATTACGCGTTCTTCTTCTATGAAAGCATGGTGACCTTGATTGCGTCTATTTTGCTGTTTATCAACGCTTGGAGAAACGGTAAAAAACCCAACGGTATCAACGTGGCGTGCTATTTTATCGTGTACGGGCTCACCCGTTCGATTATGGAACCCCTGCGCGATTCCACGTATATTTTGAACGGCGGCGGCGTGCCTTGGTCGCTCGTGATGTCGATTATTATGCTCGTGGCAGGGTTGGGATTGCTGTTCTATCTGCTGTTTGCGAATAAGAAAAAAGAGGGCAAATTAATCGGGTCGGCAAAGGGCGAACAGTACGGCATTGTGAAATTTATTGCCGATAGAAAGGACGAAGTGCCTACCCTTGATAAATGGAATATGATGTGCAAAATTTATCCTCAAAATTATAAAGAGTCAACGGACGAAAAAAAGGAGAAATAACCATGAGAAATCTTACGCTTTTGACGGACTTGTATCAACTGACGATGGGTTACGGTTTTTATCGCCATAAAAAACATGAAGAAGAAGTCGTTTTTGATTTATTCTTCCGCAAGAACGCGCTGATTACCTATTCGATTGCCGCGGGCTTGGAACAAGCAATGGACTACCTTTTGAATTGGCGTTTTGACGAAGAAGATATTGCGTATCTGCGTTCGCTCAATCTCTTTGACGAGGGATTTTTGGCATACCTGAAAGATATGCGTTTCACGGGGGACGTGTACGCGGTGAAAGAGGGTACGCCCGTTTTCCCCGGCGAGCCGATTTTGACGGTGAAAGCACCTTTGATTCAGGCACAGTTTGCGGAAACGGCTCTGCTCAATATCATCAATCACCAAACGTTGATTGCGACGAAATCGTCTAAGATTTGCCGCGCGACCAACGGTCAGGGCGTCGTTATGGAGTTCGGACTTCGCCGTGCCCAAGCGCCCGACGCAGGGATTTACGGTGCGCGTGCGGCGATTATCGGCGGGTGTTCTTCGACGTCTAACGTGATTGCGGGGCAGATGTTTAACGTACCCGTAGCGGGGACGATGGCGCATAGCTGGGTTATGGATTATCCCACGGAATACGAGGCGTTCCGCGCGTACGCAAACGCGTATCCCGATAACTGTTTGCTGCTCGTGGATACCTACGATACCCTCCGTAGCGGCGTGCCCAACGCCATCAAAGTCTTTAAGGAATTAGAGGCAGAGGGGCATAAACCCAAGGGTATACGTTTGGATAGCGGCGACCTTGCTTATCTTTCCAAAAAAGCGCGTAAGATGATGGACGAGGCGGGTTTCCCCGACGCTATCATCTGTGTTTCGGGGGATTTGGACGAACGTTCGATAAACTCGCTTTTACAGCAGGGTGCAAAAATCGATTCTTGGGGAGTCGGCACGAGATTGATAACTTCCGAGGATTTGCCTGCGCTCGGCGGCGTATACAAATTGTCGGCGGTGATAGAAAAGGATGGCACGGTAACGCCGAAGATTAAGCTTTCGGACAATACAGCCAAAATTACCAACCCTGCGTTTAAGGGATTATACCGTTTGTACGATAAAGACGACGGTATGGCGATTGCCGATTTGATTACCCTCCGCGACGAAGTCGTAAACGATAACGAGCCGTTGACGCTGTTCCACCCCGTAGAAACGTGGAAGGAACACGAGGTAGAGAATTTCTATGCCGTACCTTTGCAGGAAACGATTGTAAAGGACGGCAAGCTGGTGTATCAATTCCCGTCCCTTATGGAAATACAGGCGTATTCGAAAGCGCAGCTGGCGAAATTCTGGGAAGAATATTTGCGTTTGGACGTACCGCAACTGTACAAGGTGGACTTGTCGAAGAAGTTGCACACGCTCAAAATCGATATGATCGGCAACATCCGTAAAAAGGCAGCCGAAAAAAATAAAAGGAAATAAAAGCAATGAAAAAGAAAAATTTGATTGCGAACAAAAGCATAGAAGAACTGAAAGAAGAATGTGGACGGTTTAAGGCATGGCGCGCTATTTTATGGGGCGCAGTATGGCTGATTTTGTTGGTGTTTGCCGATCAGTTTACCAAAATTTGGGCAGACGTGTATTTTGGACAGAATGGAAATAAGCCGATTGCGATCATTCCCGGTTGGATTTATTTGGAAATTGCCTACAACCCCGGCATTGCGTACGGGGCGTTGGGTAACGCGACGGAGTGGGTGAAGATTGCGGTGGTCGTAGGGACGGCTGTGCTGATGTTGCTGTTTGCGATTTTTTACGTGCGCATGGACACCCGCCGCACCTTTTTGCGTATTGCCGTTGTGTTTATCATCGCCGGCGGCGTCGGGAACTTGATTGACCGCGTGCAGTATAAGGTATGGGAATTGGATTCCAGCGCAATGATCGGCGTACGCGACATGGTGAACTTGGAGCGGTTTGGCTTTGCCGTATGCAACCTTGCGGATTTCTTTATCACAGGCGGCGCGGTGATGTTGGTGCTGGCGCTGTTGTTCTTTGACCGCGACGCACTTTTCCCTACGGGAAAGAAGTACAAGGCGCTTGCGTTGGAACAGGATAACAAGAAAAACGAGTTGGTGGCGGTGAAAGGCAACCGCGCGGCGGACGATTACGAGCCGAGAACGGACGAAACGGATAACGAATAAGAAAGAACGGTAGGCGGCGAAAGTATGGAAAAACAAGTATTCGTTGCGGAAGAACCGTGTAAGCGCTTGGACATGTTTTTGAGCGAGCAGATGGAAGACGTTACCCGTTCCCGTATCAAAAAGCTGATTGAGGACGGGCAGGTTTGTATCGGGGGAAAGGTTACGAAAAAAGCAGGCGCGGACATCAAGACGGGCGACGAAGTGACAATCGAAATCCCCGACGCGGTGGAATATGCGCTGCAACCGGAAAACATTCCGATAGAAATCGTGTATCAGGACAAGGATTTTGCGGTGGTAAACAAACCCAAAGGCATGACGGTACACGTCGGAAACGGCGTGGAAAGCGGAACGCTCGTCAACGCGCTTTTGTATGCGCTCGACAGTTTGAGCGGTATCGGCGGCGTGTTGCGCCCGGGAATCGTGCACCGCATCGACAAGGACACGACGGGGCTTTTGGTGGTGGCGAAAAACGACAAAGCGCACGTATCTTTGGCGGGGCAGATTGCGCAAAAAACTTGCCGCAGAACGTATTTTGCTCTTTTGGAAGGGAATTTGAAAACGGATAGTGGCAGGGTGGTGACGGATATCGGACGGCATCCGACCGACCGATTAAAAATGGCGGTGCTGCCCGACGGAAAGGGCAAACTTGCAGTAACCGATTACGAGGTTGTGGCGCGGTTTGGTACGGAATTCACTCTTTGCAAATTTGATTTACAGACGGGGCGTACCCATCAAATCCGCGTACACGCCAAACATTTGGGGCATCCCGTAGCGGGCGACCCCGTGTATGGATACAAGAAACAAAAAATCAAGGCGGACGGGCAGTTGTTGCACGCTTGGCGGTTGCAGCTTGTCCACCCGACGACGGGGGAAGAAATGGCGTTTACCGCGCCCCTGCCCCCTGCCTTTGCGGAAATTTTACAAAAATTATGCAGACAGTTTAGCGTGGATATGGGGAGCTTTGCGTCGATTTTAGGGGCAAGAGAATAAGAAGCGGCGGTTTTATATGCTGAAAATAACGAAAGTAAAACGGAATAGCATCGCCAAGGAGCTAGGGTTAGAGGTCGGCGACGAAATTGTTGCCTTCGACGGACACCCTTGCGAAGACGAGCTGGATTATCTGTACTATTGTGAAACGGACGGTTTTTCCATGACGGTACGGGATAAGCGCGGTAACGGCGAGATGACGGTGGACGTCGAAAAAGACGAAGGGGAAGATTTGGGCGTGGAATTTGAAAAAAATACCGCCATTCGTACCTGTCACAACCGTTGCGTGTTCTGTTTTGTCGACCAAATGCCAAAGGGCATGCGCGAAAGCCTGTATATCAAGGACGACGATTACGGCATGAGTTTTTCGTGCGGAAATTTCGTAACTTTGACCAACCTTTCGGACGAGGGGTTAGAACGGATTATCCG
>JAZNXZ010000003.1:0-17388 GCA_045594165.1 Candidatus Scatosoma sp. | reverse complement strand
CATTACGTCGAAATCAAACCAGTTTTCGTTTTGGATTTTTGCAATCAATTCTTCTGCGCCTACGTAGTCTGCGCCAGCTGCCTGTGCAGCGTCTGCTTTCGCGCCTTTTGCAATAACCAAAACTCTCTTGGTTTTACCAGTACCGTGGGGCAATACGAGTACGCCACGAACCTGTTGGTCTGCCTGACGAGGGTCAACGCCCAAACGAACGTGCAATTCAATCGTTTCGTCAAACTTCGCTTTTGCCGTTTCCAAAAGTACGTTGACAGCTTCTACTGCTTCGTACTGTTTCGTCAAATCAAATGCTTTTACGCTATCCTGATATTTCTTGCCGTGTTTCATCTTTTACCGCCTCCTTATTACTCTTCGACGGTTACGCCCATAGAGCGAGCGGTACCGGCAACCATGCTCATAGCGCTTTCCAGCGACGTGCAGTTCAAGTCAGGCATCTTCATCTTCGCGATTTCTTCTACCTGTGCTTTCGTCAGCTTACCAACTTTTACGGAGTTGGGTTTTGCGCTTGCCGTTTCCAAACCAAGAGCTTTCTTGATTAAAACGGGTGCGGGGGGGGTCTTCAAAATGAACGTAAACGAACGGTCTTGATAAATCGTTACGACTACGGGGATGATGAGACCGGGTTTGTCTGCCGTCTTTGCATTGAATTCCTTCGTAAAGCCGGGAAGGTTGATACCGAACGGACCAAGCGTAGAACCTACGGGAGGGGCCGGGGTAGCTTTACCGGCGGGAAGCTGCAATTTTACGACTGCTGTAATCTTCTTTGCCATAATAAAATTTCTCCTTAGTGGTTTTTGCAAAACGCCTTGAAAAGATTTGACGTCTCTCCCACTTTTTTAACAAAATCAGGAATCGCCCTTTTTCATGCGATTCGTTTTCGACGGATTATTCTTCGTCCGTCTTTTCTTCGGGCAACGGAGCGTCTACCTTGCGGATTTGGATATATTCCACTTCCACGTCCGTCGTTCTGCCGAACATGGTGGTAGCAATCTTCGCCTTTTGCGCCGTCGAATTCAATTCTTTGACCGTACCGAAGAATCCCTTCAAAGGGCCGTCTTCAATCGAAACGGTATCGCCGATTGCAAATACTTCGTCGGAAACGAATTCTTCCAGACGCATTTTGCGGATTTCTTCCGCTTTCATCGGGATAGGTCTGCCCTGCGGGCCGCAAAAACCCGTTACGCCGCGCGTACTGGTGACGTAATACCAAATTTGGTTGGTATAAATCATCTTGATAAAGACGTAGCAAGGAAGAAGTTTCTTTTCAACGATTTTACGTTTGCCGTTCTTCTCTTCAATTACCTGTTCCATCGGGATTTTCAAGTCCACGATATAGTCGCCGAGATTGTTGTTCTCAATCAACTTTTCCAGGTTGTCTTTAACCATGGATTCATACCCAGAATAGGTATGCAAAATATACCATTTAGGTTCTTCGTTCATTGGCATATACACACCCTCCTGACTTATTTCGTCAAAAGCCCTAACAGCTTCATCAAGCCCAGGTCAACGCCCGTAACAATCAAAAGAAATGCCGAAACGATAACGAGAACAACGCCCGTCGTCTTCAAAACCGTGGTAAATTTAGGCCACGTTACTCTTTTGAGTTCGGAGAACGTTTCCTTGATCTTTGCGCCTACGCGCTTAAACCAGTTGGGTTTTTTATTCTTTGCCTTAGTTGCGTTTGCCATTTGTTACCTCGTATGCGCAAGCACGGAGAACTTGTCCCCTTTGCGCCAAAATAGATTATTTAGACTCTTTGTGTTCCGTGTGCTTTTTGCAGAAAGGACAATACTTGCTCAAAACGAGTCTGTCAGGGTCGTTTTTCTTGTTCTTAATCGTGTCGTAGTTTCTGTGTTTGCACTCCGTACATTCAAACGTGATTTTCGCTCTAGCGGTTTTAGCTTTACCTGCCATAATCAAAAAACTCCATACAAAAAATTACACCCCCTCTTGGGTGCGTGCAATTAAGTTTATCACACTTTCAAGGGGATGTCAATCTTTTTTTAGAGTTTTTTTAATTTTTTTTACATTTTTGCAAAATTATTTTTTCTGCTTTTTTCACGGATTTTATTCGCTTTTTCCCTCCGTTACGCATACGCGAAAGCTCTTCATACCGCCTGGCAAACAAAAGACAAAATCGTTTTCCCCTGTCCTTTTTACCAAGCCGATTAAATCCTCTCGCACCAGCGTATACAGCATCGCGGAACAATCCGCCGCAGTCACCGTCTTTTCTTGCAATACTTCCTTCGTTTTCATATAAATTCCTCCCGTTCTTTTCTATCGCGCGCACGACTTTTATTTATATATATTATAACAGAAGAAAATCTTTGTTTCAACTTTTTTTGGCAAAATCCGCCTGTCTGCTTTTGTCTGATTGACACTGCTTTTGTCGAATTTTGTCGAGCGGAAGTTTTTCCTTGAGGATATTATGCGAAAATTCGCAATTTTTCGCAGGAGTACTTTATAGCAAGCGTTACAAGCCGTATTCTTCCGCCAACTTCTTAAACAGCGGCAACGCCTTTTCAATGCGTTCGGTCTGCACGCAATACGCGATACGCACCCAGCCCTTATAGCCAAAGTCTGCGCCGTTGACCAAGAGCAATTCGTGTTTTTTCGCGCGTTCGCAGAACGCCGCCGCGTCCTCTTCCGCCGCCTTTACAAACAGATAAAATGCACCGTCGGGATATACGCAGGTAAATCCGCAATCGGTCAAGCCGTTATACAAAAGGTCGCGGTTGCGTTTATAGATACTCAAATCCGCCGTCATGCCGTCGCATTCCGCCGCCACGCGTTGGAAAAGCGCAGGCGCGCACACAAAACCCAAAACTCTGCCGGCGCCGCACACCGCCGCATACACCGCCTTCGCGTCTTCTGCCGCAGGGTTGACAGCAATATATCCCACACGCTCGCCCGGCATGGACAGCGATTTGGAATAGGAATAGCAGACAATCGAATTGTCGTAATATTTCATTACGCAGGGCACAACCGTATCCTTATCGTATACGAGTTCACGGTACGGTTCGTCGGAAATCAGATAAATGGGCGCGCCGTATTGCGCGGAATATTTTTCTAAAATTTCAGCCAAGCGGGCTATCGTTGCGCCGTCGTATACCACCCCCGACGGGTTGTTCGGGGAGTTAATCAGCACCCCTTTTACGTGGGGATTCATCGCCTTTTCCAAGGCGTCAAAATCGGGCAACATCGTCTTTTCGTCCGACGGCAAAACGGTCAGTTTCGCCCCCGTACCCGACACGAACACTGCGTATTCGGGAAAGTACGGCGCAAACACGATAAACTCGTCCCCGTCGTTCGCGAGGGCGTGGAACGTAATCGTCAAAGACGCCGCCGCCCCGCACGTCATATAAAAATCGTCACCCGAAATGGGCACGCCGAAACGCGAACTAAACTTTTCCGCAATCGTATCCCTTACGGCTTTATCCCCTTGCGCGGAGGTATAGCCGTGGAGCGCCACAGACGGCGTTTCGGCCACGATACGGCAAATGCTTTCGTTGACCGCATCGGGCGCAGGTACGGACGGATTCCCGATGGAAAAATCGAAAACGTTTTCCGCGCCAATTTCCGCACTCCGTTTTTTGGCGTATTCAAAAATCTCGCGAATGGTCGAACGCTTACTGCCGAGCTGATACATTTTTTGATTATACATGGTCGTTATCCCCTTGTTCTTTCTTCGTTTTGCGCTTTCTAATCAGGCGCAGCGTCGTATCGCCAAGCAACACGCACCCAAGCGCACCCAAGCCCAAAAAGCTGACTGCCTTGCCCTCTTCCAAATAAGGCGTTTGATAACGGAGCTCTACCGTTTGTGCCTTGTTGCTGCCGCTGAGTTTCAACGACATAAACGCCGTGTCTGCCTTGACGATTTCCGTTTCCACACCGTCCACGTACGCCGTCCAACCCTCCGAATAAGGCAACGTCAGCACCAAATAACCGTCTTGCGCGCTCGTCAACGTGCCGCTCAATCCCCTGTCGCCAAGTTGCACGTTTTGCAAGGAGGTTGTAGCCGCCAACCTATCCAACGAACTTTGGCGGTCAGCCACGGGCGCCGCGTATAACGCCACTTCGTCGAACTCTACAAATTTAGAACCCTCGGAAATCCACATGGAAAATTCCAACGTTTGCGTTGCGCTGTCCACAACGCCGAAATTGAGATAGAAATCTCTCTGGTCGCTGTACATGAGGTTTCCTTTCGGCACGTAGTTGTATTCTTTTTGCACGCCGTTACAGCTAACCTCAATCAACGTGTTATTTTTGGGCACTTCCTTAACGCCCTTGACGGCAAGATACACCTCTTTCCCTTGCAACTGCGTTGCGTCTACCGTAAAGGTGCGTTTGACTTTCTTTTCTACGCGCGTTATCTCCGCTATTTCTCTTTTTTCCAAAGAGCTGACGTATTCGGCGTTACTTTCTTTATCCAACACCACGCCGTCCAGCAGCATATATTGCCGTTCTAAAACGTCCAGAGCCAAATACTGCTGCCGGGAATACGTTTTTTCCGTCATAAACCCAAACGGCAAATAGTTTTCGTTTTCGTACAGATATTGATAACCGTCCACTTTGCTAAACCCGTAGGGCGCGGTCAATACGTCGTAGCTGTATTTTACGGACAGCAAAGTCTGCAACGCATACCGTCCGTCCAAGCCGCCCATTCCCAAATTTTGTTCGGGGTTATACACGCCGTTTTCCGCCAAAAATTCGTACACGCCGCTGTCGGCAATGCTGTTGTATAACGTCGTTCCGTAATACCCGTTGTTCATGCCGCGCGTGCCGAAGTTGTCGTACCATACCCCCGTCGAGAGCGAATCACCGCGGAAATATTCGTCCTTGCTCTTCTGTGCGATATATTGCTCCTCCGCCGAAAACAACGCCGCATAACGCTCTTTACCCTCGTGCTGGGAAGAGTAGATAGCGTAATAGCTAAAACAGTACCCGAGCGTCAGGGCAAAACCGAGGACGAACAACAACGTAGGCTGGTAAAGCTTTTTGAAAATCTTGGGTACGCCTTTGTTTTTGATAAGGCGCAACGTTTGATACGCACCGTACCCTGCGCCGATCGCAATCAGGGCGCACAGTACGAATATCCACCAAGTTTTTAATTGCAGAACGGTTGCCAAGCAGGGCAGCACGCTCGCCAAAAGCACCGCCGCATATACGACGAAAAATCCGTTGATTTTTTTAATGGAGCAATTGTCGTACGCACTTTCGTCGCCGTCTTTCGATTGCAATGCAATCAGGACGTAGATAAAGAAATTCAGCCCGTAGGACCAACGGTTGTTGCTGTAATTGAAAATGTTCATGGCGTAGCCGAACACGGGCAAGAGATACCCGATCGTCAGCACGATCACGAAAATACCGTACATGCGCGTCCGCTTGTCCTTTTTGAACAAAGCGTATAACGCAAGCACCACGTTGGCAAGGTTGACGGAAACGACGCTGTAATTTTTTGCCGTCATCGGCACGAACAAGGACGCCGCCTGCGATAAAAACATTTGGAAATTGAAAAATTCCAACCCTTTCGAACCGCTTCTTGCCGCGTGCAAATACCCGTACAAATTCGGAAGTAATACGACGCCTGCTAACACCACCGCCAAAAGGTAATACGCGCCGATGGGCACGAGCTTTGCAAAAAAGCTTTTTACGCTCTTTTTCTCGCCACACAAAGCGCAAGTATGGAAATAATACGCGATTGCATACGCCACAACGAACACGCTCAGCGAAAAGAATACGTAGAAATTCGATACAAGGCAGAAAAACAGCGCCGTAATAAACAGGTAGGGACATTCTTTATTGAACAGTTTTTCCACGCCCATGATCGCCAAAGGCAGGTAGATAGGACCTACGGACAAATTGTAGTGCCGTACAAAAGTAAACGCCACGAATCCCGACAGCATATACGCCACGGACAGCGCGATTGCGCGGAAATTTGTCACCTTTTTATAGCGCAAATAGGCAAACATTGTGAGCGCGCACGCAAGCTGTTTCATCGCCATGGTAATCGTGTAGTTTGCCATGGCGTTGAAAGGCAATGCAAATAAGCTCAAGTTAAAGGGATCGAACAGGGAATAGAAAGAAAAGGACGTCAGATAATCCGCACCCAAACCGACGTAAAAATCGTAATCGCCGATCGCTTTTAACCAACCCACCTCTTTTATATGCTCGAAAAAGGTAAGGAACTGGGTTGCGCCGTCGCCGCTCATACCCGTCCAAACGGTGTAAGTACCGCGAAACAGGAACGGCAACATCACAAACGCAAGGCTGACAAGCGCAATGCCCACCATCCACAGCCAAGCTTTCACCGCATTCAGCCCATCCGCTTTCTCTATCCACTTTTTTATTTTTTTGTAAAAGCCTTTTTTATCTTCGCTTTCGATACTTTCCACCGACATAGCACTTCTCCGCCGCCCTTTCGGGCTTTATTTTCAATTTTCAGTATACCACGCTTTCCTTTTTTTGTCAATCGTATACGCGCAAAAAGAACTTCGCCCCTCGCATTGTAACATATTCCCGTATCTTTTCTAACCGAAACGCAAAAAACAATGGACAATCTCGGCGTTTTGGTATATAATACAAAAAAAGAAACTTTTTTACAAGGAAAAGGAATATGTTGACAGCGTTTACACAACAGGATTTCGACGGGTTGTACGATTTTATGCACCCGATCTGGCACGAAGTTTACGGTAAGATTTTACCAAGCAAGCAAATCGATTTCTTGCTCGATAAATATTTCTCGCCGACGGGTTTGAACGCGTACCGTATGCAGGGGTACGAGTATTTTCGTATAGACGGCGTGGGCGTTTTGGTCATTCAAGAACGGGAAACGGACGTGTATTTGGACAAGCTGTATCTTTTGCCCGCCGCGCGCGGAAAAGGCTATCCTAAAAAAGTGTTTGCTGAACTCTTAAAACGGGGAAAAGACGTTCTTTTGAACGTAAACCAAGGGAACGAGCGCGCTGTAAAATGCTATCAAAAAAACGGCTTTTTAATTGACAAAGTGATCGATATCGACCTTGGCGGCGGTATGGTCAACCAAGATTATATCATGCGAAAAAAGGCAAAATAACACCCCTCTATCTTTATCCTATCTATACGCAAAAGAACGCCCCAAACGGAGCGTTCTCTTTTTATGCAGTTTTTATCACTTCTTTGCAATGCTGCAACCGCTAGCACCTTTTTGCGCACTTGCAGAATTATCAAGGCATAAATCGTCTATTTCAATCTCTTGATGACTATACGAAAGCGCGATGGGGCATTCTTCGTATATCATATCAGGCTTAGCCTTTTTCTTGCCACCACAACCGGTCTTTTCTTGAGCCTCGGGCAACCCTGTCGTTAATACAAGCTGCGTTTCTTCCGTGGTCTTATCCATTACGTAATATCTCGTCAAATCACGGAAAATATAGGTTGCTTCCTTTTCCTTCTTAGGTCTATAAGCTTTGAAACGCACAAATCTTTCTGTCTTTATGAAATACAACTTGTTGATATCATTTTCATTTTGTACGTAGTCAATATTGAAAACAACCTTACGAACATTGCGACCGTCTTTATCCATTTTATAAATAGACAAGGCGGTTTCATCCCCCGAAACCAGTTCTTCCCGAGCGTAATACAAATAGTTATCCGTAGGGAATACCGTACGTACTTTTTCTGCAATGCGACGATTTTCTCTACCATCGATACGAACGGAATGCAATGCATCTTGATAATCTATATAGTAGCAGACCGTACCATAGAAACGGATAAATTTCTTGAGCTGAGTGCAAAGCACAATACGTTTCTTCCCATCCGCACTGACTTTAACAAGCGCCGAGTTTTTATCCTTAGCTTTACCTTTAAGTACGTACAACCAGCCACCGATATCGCCGATAATCTTTTCAACGTTCTGCATGATTTCTTCACGCGCGTCGCCTGCAAAACTGTTACGAACGAGCGGAGAATATTCCTTGTTGCCGACAAGATAATAAATTTTACCTACAATAACGTCAAAGAACTTATAGATATTGGTTTCAATTAGTACATTTTCACCCGTTGCGATATCATATGCATACAAATCTTTGTTATATGCATTAGGTTTCCAATGTGCGTATACAACTTTATTTTCATAAACCGTATACATTTCACAATCTTCATCCAAAACTGGTTTCGTTTCACCCGTAACAAGGTCGCAAACCATTAAGATTACTTTTTCTTCTTCCTTTTTCGCGCTTCCAAGACAACCAGATTTTACCGGATCTGATTTCTTAACGTATTTGTAGAAAAGATGGTTGCCGTAAACGTTTACGATTTCCTTAAATTCAGGAACGACCTGTTTAATGCTCCTCTTTTCCATATCGACAAGCATCAACGAATAAGCATTAAGCGGCCCTTCATCTTGTGCATTTTTCTTTGTGCTGTTTGATTGCTGTTTTTGAAGTTTTCTAGCTACATAGAAAGTTTTCCCAAGTTTTGATTCGCCATAGGTGTATTTGCCGTTCTCGTTTTTATAATAATCCAAGGACGTGGGGCTATTTTTCTTGCCTGAACAGCCGCTTTTTTCTTTTTCGCTGGCTAATTCAATGGCTTCCTCTGTTTCTTTGTAAACATCGTATCTGTAAATACCCTTCTTCGCCTTGAAATAATAAAGTCCACCGCCATAACAGCTAATAATCTGGTCAATACCCTTAATTGCAGGTTTCTTTGCCGGTACACCGTCTACGACTTTATATAATGCCCAAGCCATCGTCGAAGGTTCATCAACTTTTTTCTCTTTTTCTTGTTTTTTCTTACCAAGCGCCTTTACGTCCAAGGTAGAAGAATATTCTTCTCTCTTGAAAATAAAATACTGACCAAAGCATTGATACAACTCATCTTTTACGTTTAAGTATTTGTTGATATTATTGATCAGCTTAACGCTTTCGCCATAGCCGCGTACTCTTTCCAACATAACAAGCGCGCCGCTCTTGTCGGGATTCTCGCTGTTATACATCTGCAAAGCATCTTCGTATACGCTTTTTGCGTCGATACCCAGCATCGCAAGTTCTCTGCTTTTCGTAACGTTGCGCGCAGCCTGCGCCGCCAAGTACGTGGGCACTTCGCTAATATCGTTCGTGCTGAGAACGTCTCTTTCGTACATTGCTTTCAATTCTTCAATGTCCGCTTTGATTTCGGTCAATTTCGCCTTTTCCAGCTTGAATTTTTCCGCATATTTAATCGCGGTATCCAAACGTTTGAAAATTTCTTCCTTTTCTTCGAGCAATTTCTTGCTGACGTTTACGTACAAATCGTACGAT
Source organism: Candidatus Scatosoma sp. (assembly GCA_045594165.1). GTDB lineage: Bacteria > Bacillota > Clostridia > Christensenellales > Borkfalkiaceae > Scatosoma. Next base: position 8,092 of record JAZNXZ010000003.1, on the reverse strand, counting down.
TCGTATGCTTCCGTCAAATCGTCGGGGTTATACGCCTCACCGATTTTTTCCGCAATAACGCCCAAGCCTTCCATCTTCTTGCGTACAGGCACGGCAAGGCCTTTATAATCAAGATACCAAGACGCCGCAATCGCGCCGTTTTTCATCTTGTTATTGTTGATAACGCTGGAAATTTCCGGGATGTCGATTTCCGCATCCATTTGATATTCTTCCCAGTTGTACGTATCAAAGAAGTTTTCAATGAAAACAACACCCGATTCGGGGTTATCAAATCCCACCATTGCAGCTGCGGCAACCGTACTAACGACACCGCCCCCTACGTTGGTATTCGCGTTAGATTTGCTCGTCGCGAAATCTTCCACGTTGATCAAGCTGTCGCATGCATAACACATAACGCTTGGATCATTGCTTTCGTAAATGAGTTTGCTGCCGCAATTCGGACAAAGCCCTGACAAATTACTCATTTTCACCCATCCTCCTATATTTTAATCTGTTTTTTATTTAATTAAGCCGAGATTACGGATAATCTACCCCGCCGTTGGGCGGTTTGCAACGTTTGATGCGTTTAATTCCTTTAATAATCCCGTACACTAATCCAAATTTTTTAATGGCAAGAATCATATACGTGGAACAGGTCGGCTCAAACCGACATCTTCCGCGCACGTCGAGCGGTGCCCAAGCTTTATAGGCAAGTACCGTCCCGATTGCCATACGCTTTACCAAAAAGTACGAACCTACGCCTGCCGTCACGAAAAATATCCACGACGGAAACGGAAATACTTTCACCGCCAAAATTGTACCGCCTACCCAAATGACGACCAGTGCAACAAGCGGCAAAAATAAATACGTCAATAGGTCTACGATACGAATTTCTCGGATTTGTCTTTTCATTTCAGCATCAGGCAGCGTCTATTTCTGCTCTCCAAACTCTGTTGCGCTTTTTCCACCAAAGCCAACGCCTCGTCTTCCGCGTCACCGCCGACTTTTGCCGCAATTTCTGCGACCGTCACCGAAATCTCCGCCTCAATACCTGCCAAAGACGGGTGACTCATGGGATCGCTAAAACGTACTGCATCGGAAAATTTACTAAGTTTTTCTCTCAATGTTTCCGATTTCGCCTTTGCAATACAATCATCAACGTCCGTTTTCAAAAAACGGATATACATTACCTTTTCACGGGTATGCGTTTCTTCCGCACGGATATATTCTGCACCGCGAAGAAAATACATTGCCGCCAAAATATAGGCGAGCGTAATGACAAGTTCCACGATCAGGGGGAGCACCATCTTCTTCCACGGCAGATAGGCAAACACCAAACCGGCAGCCAAATACACCGCGGTAAAAATCACACTCAGATAATACACGACGGTCATGCTGACCAAATCGCCTGCGCCCTTTCTCGTGCCCCAAAGATGCAACGCAAGCGCCGCCAACAGTGCTATGGGCGTCATAAACGTCCATACCAGCCAAAATACGCCCGTTTCCGTTCGCCCATCGGGTATAGTTAAAAACAGAATTGCGTTTGCAACCGCGCATACCAACACGATTGCAATCAATATCAAATACTTATTTATCTTCTTCATAACGTCCCTCTTTATTCTTCCTGCTTATGCGTCCAATTTTTTACCGCAGTTCATACAGAACTTACTGCCCGCCTCGCAACGGGTACCGCATTCGGGACAGAATTTTACCTGCGGTTGCGCTTGACCGCAATTAGAACAAAACTTCGCGCCTGCCGCCACGGGATTTCCGCACGACGGGCATACCTTGTCCCCAGCCGTCGCTACAGGAGCCGTCTGCGACGTTGCCGTCGGCTGCATCATGCCTGCATATATATTGCTCATTTCTCTGCCGACGCCTGCGCCCATACCCAAGCCGACGCCCATATTGATGAAACTGCCGCCTGCACCGCCTTCATTCTTTGCCGCGCCTTCCATTACGTCAAAACGGCGTTCGTCGTGATAGGTATAGCCTTCCGTAGCACGCGCATACGCACGAGCCTCGCTCTCTTTACGCGTCCGATACACGTCCGCGTCCGTTTCCATTATCTTTTGTTTGAGCGCTTTGAGCGCATCCAAATCCCCGTCGCTGGGCAGAATCGCCGCAATATTGAAATTAACGATTTCTACACCGAGGTTTTCCAGCGCAGCGTTGACTTTTTGACGGATTGCGGATTCGATTTCCGAGACGCTGCCCATAATCCCCAGCAGTCCGATCTTCTTTTCTTTAATCACGATGGATATATTCTGGGTAATCGCCGAGAGCATCGCACTCTTAATCGAGCGACGTATCGCCTCTACCGTGTATTCTTTTTGCTGACCGACAACCCCAACTACAAACTGACGGGAATCCTTAACCCGCACACCCGTTTGCCCGTTTGCACGGACGTTTACGATCATGGGATACTCTGGATCTTCAAGAGGGATCGGCGAAGGCGTTCCCCAAGGAATATCCAAAACGTTGACCTTGTTAATGAAATAAACGTCGCAAGGCAAAGGCGTTTTTCCACCGAACAGGTGTGAAAAGAGTCCTTTAAGCCCGGGCACGTTTTCGGACGAAAGAGTATGACGCCCTGGTCCAAACAAATCAAGCGCCTGTCCGTTTTTATAAAAAATTGCCTCTTGCGATTCGTATACAATCAACTGCGATTTGGCATTGAAATCTTCGATGTGATTGCGCACGACCAACTGATCGTTCGACATCTCTTGTTCGATAACCTGTAATACCGACATAATCCCCTCCGCGCGCCTTTTTGACAAACAACGCGCTTCCTTATATTTATAAATGACTATTTTTTATATTCTATCACATTTTTTTATGACTGTCAAGGGGGCTTTTTGATTTTCCTGCATAAAAAAGGCAATTTTATTGACCTTTTCCGACAATAATGCCGTTTATTCGCTAAAGTCTTGCTAAGGTATAGGGTTTTGTGTTAAAACGCCACCCATATTTTGCAAAGTTCTTTTTATGAAAAACTACGGTATATTTTGAATACGGTACGGGGGTTTCAACTTTTTCAAGGCGTTCCGCACGGAATCAAAAATAACACCCCAAGGCAAAAACCTTGGGGTGTATAAGCCATCACGTCTTATGCGTTGGTGCTAGGTTGATATTTCAAGTTGTAAACCAATACCTGACCAAGAGGCATACCTTGCGTCGCATAAACGGTAAGACGGATAAATTGATGCGTGGTATCAAAGCCTTCCGTCGGCAGAGCCGTTGCATCGATAATACCGCCCTCTGCGTCTGCATAAACCGCTTGGCTTTGGTTTTGCACCGTACCCGCCAGCATAAAGGTAATCATACAAATCTTGTTCACTACGGCATCTGCACCTTCAATTTCAACCTTCTCCATGAAGTGTGCTAATTGATTATCGGTAAATCCGTTAACCCTTATAGACGTATTCACCAACGAATCGACGCTCGTAACCATACCGGGAATCGGTTCGTATTCGTTAAGATAGCTCGTGTTCAACGTGATATAATTATCAATAGCGTCGATTTCTCCCTTAAAGGTAATCGTTTGGCTTTGGTTGTGATCTATGCCTGCCGTATTGGAATTTTCCGGAGCAAGTTCGATACCGACCGCACCGCAAGGACCGAGTTTGAGATTTTCTACCGTCATAATAGACGCATGGAACATGAAACCGTTTTGATAACAGTTATATGCATACGAATCCTTCAACGAACCCTCGTAGACGTTCGACATCTTCATACCGTATCTAAAGCCCGTTGCCGATACGTTTTGAATATCGATGGAATAGGTCGCAGAATATGCATGCGTACCAACGTTGATACCAGCCTGATAAGCGCCTGTAAACGTGCCGGGGTTTTCCTTGTTTTCATAATTGATTGTGGCTGCACCTTTTACGTCCAAATTATAAATCTTGACAAAGAATTGACCGGTTACGTCGTTTACCTCAGGACCTTCCGTCGTCCAAGGCTCTGCCGAAATCAAACCGCCGTGGTTCAAAAACTCTCTGCCGTATTCCGTATTGCCTGCGCTAATCTCCGAGTCGGTAAGGATGCGGATTTGCGATGCATCTAAGGCATGGTTGTTCCCGTTGATATATACGCTCTGATTAACAGCAATGATACGGTTTTTATCCGCATTTACCACGTCGAGGAATGTTTGGTCGCTGTGTTTCTTCAACGCTGTCGACGGCACGAAATCATACCCGTACGTATAACCGTAGGTAGGATCGTTAGGATCGTCGTATGCCCCGACAGGTTTTTCAAGCGCTACGAAGTTGACCTGCTGACCGTCGTAATATTTTTGGTCAATCAACGCCGCCGCCGATTCAAAGTTGTATACGTTGAACCCGTCGTTGATATTAAAGGTGTACGAAACTGTGGTTTCCACCGCACTGCCCGAATCGGAGGACGCCGTTACCGTGATAACGCCCGTTTGATGGAAAGTGATTTTGCCGTCTGCATAGGTAGCAACTTCGTCGCCCATCGTGCCGTTTGCATGCTCGAACAGATATTTGATTTCTCTGCAAGGATTTGTGTTAGAGCCAAGAATATCCACCGTTGCGACGAAAGGCAGAGCTTCCTTACCGTCTACCTCGCCTGCAATGTTATGTCTGTACATGGAGTACGCATACTGTATATCCGTTCTTTGTGCAAACATTTCGGGCAAAGAGAGTGCTGCCGGAGGAACGATTACGTCTACGGAAACCGTTTCAACAACGCTTGTTCCTAACAACGAAACCTGAATTTCCGCCTTACCGTGTCCTTTCGGCGTGAGGTTGCAATACATACCGTTGGGCGTGATATCCAAATATTCTGCACCCGAAATAACGGTGAATACAACTTCTTTATCCGTAACTTCGTTGAAGTTACCGTCGATAACCTCTACCTCTACTACGGGGTTGGCCGCGCCGTTCTTATCCAGCGTAATTTCGTCGGCTACCATAATAAAGTATTTGCCTTGGTTAAGTTCTTCTTCCGTAGGCAATACCGTAAAGGTCAATTCGTTTTCACTTTCTACGTCACCGCTTACTGCTTTCACCGTGATGATTGCATTCGTAATCGCTGATGTCGATACGGTCAGCACGTCGCCGTCCAAGCTATAATAGCTTTCGCTTGCCGCGGTAACTACCCATTCGTAAGGGAAGTTCGCATTCGCAGGCTCTAATACCGCCGAAAGCGTGACAGATTCGCCTTTCACAATTCCCGTCGTTTCTGCGGAAATCGTGATTTTTTCAATAGGAATACCGACCGTCAGTTCGATAACGTTACTTTCAACGTTACCGCTTACCGCTTTCACCGTGATGGTCGAGCCGGTAACCGCCGTAGCAGATACAGTCAGTACGTTACCGTTTAAGCTATAATCGCTTTCGTTATCCGCGGTAACTACCCATTCGTAAGGGAAATTTGCATTCGTAGGGTCTAACGTCACCGAAAGGGTGGTAGAGTCGCCCTGCAAAATTTCCGTCTTGTCTGCGGAAATGGAAATTGCTTTGATCGGCGTACCGATAATCACTTCGATTTCTTCGCTGCGTACGTCGCCGTTGACCGCATAGAACGTTACCGTTTCGCCGATAGGCGCGTTCTTATCGATAAACAACGTATCGTTTTCAATTTTTGCATACGCTCTATCTTCTTCTGCAATTTCCCAAACGTATGCGGTATCCGTCGTATTTTCGGGCATACGCGTAACGGTAAGATGCTTATATTCGCCAGGGTTCAGGCAAAGGGTTTCGCCGTCTGCCACACCGTCAAACTTCGCCGTGAGGGACGTCAAAGCAATACCGATTTGGAAAGAAAGCTTTTCACTCGTAATGTTGCCGCTTTCTGCATGTACGGTAAATGTTCCGCCGTGAGGAGCGGTTTCGCTGATAATCAACTTGCCGTTTTCAACGCTCGCCCAAGCAGGCTGAGAAATTACCCAACGTACCGCCAGCGTGCTCGCATCTTCAGGCGTAGGCGTCAACGTAATATCGTAGCTTTCGCCATGCGTCAAAATCTCAGGTGCGGTAGAAGAAATGGACAAATCTTCCAAAGAAATACCTACCAAGAAATCAATCGTATCTTCTACGGAAGTTGCAACCGTACCCACTACTTTCAACGTGATCGTCTTGTGCAAAGGCGCGTCTTCGTTCACCGTCAATCTGCCCGTTGCTTCGTCAAACGTGCAATATTCTGCGCCGCTCACGAATTCCCATTTATAATCACCGTTCGTGGCGTTTTCGGGGAATTTGCTAACGGTAAGATCGACAGATTTTCCGTTGGGAATATTCGTAGAACCGCTCGCGTTAATGGTCAAAGTTTCCAAGGGATAACCAACGGTAAAGGAATATTCTGCAGTCGTAATGCTTTCATCTGCCAACGCAACTGCCTTTACCTTGATAATCGCGCCCGTAGGTGCTTTATCGGTTACGGTCAATACGTCGCCGCTCATGGAATAATAGTCTTCGTCGTCTGCCGTTACTACCCACTTATATTCGCCGTTCGTCGTATTTGCAGGCAATTTGGTTACGTTCAAGACCACCGAGCTGTTATTCAAGATATTCGTCACCGTAGGCGGCGTTAACGTCAACGTTTCCAAGGGATAACCGACGGTAAACGACAGCTCATCGCTTTCAATTTCACCGCTGACCGCTTTCACCTTAATGACAGCCCCCGTCGGCGCACTTTCGCTGATAACGAGTACGTCGCCGTTCAGCGTATAATACTCCTCGCTGTCCGCGGTAACTGCCCACGTAAGATTGCTTTCGTCTGCACCCGTAGGCATAACGGTCTTGGAAAGAACAACGCTGTTTCCGCTCTTTACGTTGGTGACGCCGTTTGCAGAAATTTCAATACCTTCCAAAGGAACGCTTACCTTAATTTCTACAATATTAGAATCGGTTGCATCAACCTTGGCTTTCACCTTAATTACGTCGCCCGACACCGCATTTTGAGAAACGGTGACTTTATCGCCGGAAATCGTAGCAATCGAACTGCCTTCCACGATACTGAAAACAGCGTTGCTTAACAACGTCTGTTCTCCTTCGGAAGAAAGACGATACGCCGCAAGCGTAACTACGTCCCCGCGCAGAGCGGTTGTTTTGTCTGCCGTTACATTGAGCGTATAGGTAACAATCTGCTCGCTAGAAGAGTCTACCGAAGAGGAATTATCGGTAGGACCGTTCGACTTATCACATGCAGATATACCCAATGCCATACAACAAGCAAGACACAGCGGAATAAAAAGTTTTTTCAAAATTCTCATAACTTTATACCCATCCTTTGTGTTATTTTATCTATATCCTCAGCATTACGCTGTTATTGTAAGGGTAAAGAAACTCTAATAATCGCTTGGTACGCAAGCGTAATCGTATCTTTTACGTACACTTTAATCTTTACGACACCTTTATTCGTTAAGGTGAGAACACCGTTTTCTAATTTGCCGTTCTTTCCGCCTTCTTCAATACGGAATACAATATCCTCAACGTTGAGGATTTCGGTGTCGACAATCAAATACTTGTTCAAATCGATTTCCGTTTTCGTCGTAACGCAAACACCGTTTGTCATCGTGATAAAGTCTGCGTTTGTAAAATCAAATTTGAGCGTAGGCGTCGCTTCCGCGTCAACCGTAACGTCACACGTTGCGGTAAATCCGCCGTCGTTCGTCTTAACGGTAATCGTCGCCGTACCTTCCGCCCGTGCAAATATATTGCCGTTGGCGTCTACTTTGCAAACGTTTTCGTTAGAAGACGTATAGGCAACGGATTTATTCTGTGCGTCGGGCAATACGACCGTCGGCATCAGCTTAAACGATTCGTCTACCGCCAACGTCAATTCTTGATAAGGGAAGAATACGCCCGTTACTTTGTCTGCATTGACAAACACCCGTAAATACGCCTCGTGATTGCCGTCTTTTGTAGTAACGGTAATGGTGGTTATACCACCCGAAACACCATACAGCGCACCCTCTTGGTCAACCGTACAAACATTTTCGTTGCTCGATTTATAGGTAACTTTTTTATTGTCCGGATCTTTGGGAGTAAAGCGAATTTTTGTCTGTTTCGTTTCCCCAACCGCCAACTCGAAAATGTCGTCGTATTCGTAAGGGGTGTCAAAATATTCGTCAACAAATTCCACC
>JAZNXZ010000002.1:0-6583 GCA_045594165.1 Candidatus Scatosoma sp. | reverse complement strand
TGACTTCCTATTAGGGCAACCGATCCCCCGCTAACGCTGCGCCTTGCGCAGGCGTGCCTTTAACTCGGCGATCTTTTCCCGTATTTCGATTGCGCGCTCGAAATCCAACTGTCCGCTTGCCACTTTCATCAAAGCCTTCAGCTTTTCAATCTCGTCGGGAATATCCTGCATCTTAATATCTTCGTCCGTCTTTTTCTTCGTAATCACCAAAGTCGATTTGACGTCTTTGATAATCGTTTTAGGCACAATCCCGTGTGCCTTATTGTATTCGTCTTGAATTTTACGGCGGCGGTTGGTTTCCCCAATCGCACGTTTCATACTGTCCGTTACCGTATCCGCATACATGATAACCCGCCCCTCGCTGTTACGCGCCGCACGCCCGATTGTCTGAATCAGCGAAGTATCGCTACGCAAAAAGCCTTCCTTATCCGCGTCTAAAATCGCCACGAGTTTCACCTCGGGCAAGTCCAACCCCTCGCGCAAAAGATTGATACCGCAAAGGACGTCGAATTCGCCAAGGCGCAAACCGTTGACAATATCGATACGCTCCAACGTATCAATATCGCTGTGCATATATTTTACCTTGACGGCGTGTTCTTTCAGATAATCGGTCAACTCTTCCGCCATACGCTTAGTCAGCGTCGTAATCAAGACACGTCCCCCGTCGTTTACCACTTTTTTGATTTCGGACAACAAATCGTCTATCTGCCCTTTCGTCGGTTTTACCGTAATTTCGGGGTCAAGTAAGCCCGTCGGGCGGATGAGCTGTTCTACCTTTTGCCCTGCTTGCTCTAATTCATACGGAGCAGGGGTGGCGGACACGCAGACCATCTGTGGCACGCGCGCGTCAAACTCCGCAAACGTCAAAGGACGGTTATCAAACGCCGCCTGCATACGGAAACCGTATTCCACAAGGTTTTTCTTGCGCGACAAGTCGCCGTGGTACATGGCGCGAATCTGCGGAATCGTCATGTGACTTTCGTCGATAAACACCAAAAATTCTCCCGACGGGAAATAGTCGAGCAAAGTAAAGGACGGTTGTCCCGGCTGTCTGCCGTCGAAATAGCGGCTGTAATTTTCAATACCGCTGCAATACCCGATTTCACGCATCATTTCTAAATCGTGCTCGGTGCGCTGTTTCAGGCGTTGCGCCTCTAAAATTTTGCCCGAGTCTTCAAAGGCGCGCACTTCGCCTTTCAAATCTTCTTCGATCATGGCGAGCGCACCGCGCAATTTCTCCGTCCCAACCGCATATTGACTGGCAGGGAAAATCGCCACGTGTGAAAGTTCGTTGATCTTGTTGCCCGTCAACGCCTCTACTTCGTAAATCTTTTCAATCTCATCCCCCCAAAATTCTAAACGGATTGCCACCTCCGAATTGGACGCAGGGAAAATTTCCAGCGCGTCGCCGCGCACACGGAACGTCGCGCGGTGAAAATCGGTATCGTTTCGTGCGTATTGCAATTCGATCAGTTTCCGCATCAGCTCGTTGCGTTCCCACTCCATACCCGGACGCAGGGACAGCGACAAACGGAAATATTCCTCCGGCGCACCCAACCCGTAAATACAGGACACCGACGCCACCACGATAACGTCCTTTCGCTCCATCAGCGAACCCGTCGCGCTGTTGCGGAGTTTATCAATTTCGTCGTTCATGCTCAGGTCTTTTTCGATATACGTATCGGTGGACGGAATATAGCTTTCCGGTTGATAATAATCGTAATAGGACACAAAATATTCCACACGGTTTTCGGGGAAAAATTCCCGAAACTCGTTGCAAAGCTGCGCCGCCAACGTCTTGTTGTGCGCAATCACGAGCGTAGGTCGATTGACGTTTTTGATAACGTTTGCCATCGTGAACGTTTTACCGCTGCCCGTAACACCCACAAGGACTTGGGTGCGGATACCGTCCAAAACCCCTTCCGTCAGTTTTTCAATCGCCTGCGGCTGATCACCCGTCGGAGCATACGGCGCGTGTAAGATAAATTCCATATTGTCCTCCCCCTTGGGCGTTCTTCAAACAAATGTTTGCCCCTATATTATACCACAGCGGAGAGAAAATGTAAACAAAAAACGGATATTTTTCTAAAATATCCGTTTCAGCAGCACCCCCACCGCAAAGGCAATCACCGCCGACAACGCAGCCCAAGCAATTTTGCGCAATGCGTCCCGCCGACGTTGCACGTAACCGCGTTTGAATGCGTATCCGTTGGCGTGCAGGGAAATAACGTACATCTTTTCCCCCTTTCGTTCGGACGCGAGCAGTTCAAAATAATTATCCAAAGCAAGCTCGCTTAAAATCGTCTCAACGTTCTCTTCGGTGTAGTTTCTTTTCTTGGGCAGCATGTCCAAAATTTCCGCAGGCGAAAACAACCCCACGCCCGTTTCGTGGCAGAGCGAAAATATGACATTCATCACTTCCGTTTCCCGTTTGTTTAGCACACGTTCCCCCTCGTTTGCGCGGATACGTCCCCACTCTTTTTAGTATTTTCCGTTTTTTTATTTTCATACAAAACGCGCCGAGGATATCCCCCGACGCGTCCTTTATTTTATTTTTCCGTTTCGTTTAAGATTTCTTCACTTAACTGTAAAATCTCAGCCCCATATTTGTCTTTGTATTTTTTTGCGATTTTGCAATACGCGGGGTATGCAAACGCAATCGGAATCAATCCCACCGCCGACAGCAATACGCCAACAAGCAAATAATGCGCACACAGCTTTTCCAATACGATTGCCATGCCGCCGCCAAACATCAGCGTGCCGATCACGCCAAGCGTCAAGCCGATCATCATCGGGATAGAGCGCACTTTGTCGTCCAACTTTTTCAAGCGTGCAAACGGCGTGTCCGTTTTTTCTTTGGGCTGATAGCGCAGACGGATTTCTTCCGTCGTTTTGCGTTCGGATTCCGTCGGCGCGGTATAGGTATATTCGTATTTTTGGTTATTATCCATTTGTTTCTTCCCCCGTAAGAGTTTCTTCCTTTAATTTTTTCGTAAAATGCCGCGAGCGTATCACCATGTACAAGCCTAACCCGAACACGAACAGGCACACGCCTGCCCCCGTCAAAATATTAAATATGGGCAAACCCGTATCGGAAAACTCTTGCAGCATAGACGCTTGCAAGGCAAGCAACGCCACCGCCGCGTCCGCAACGTTGATATTACGCAGAGCATCTACGGTATAATCGCCTTGTTTTTTCGCTTTGATAAAATTGACGATGGACATAGTAATTTTATAAAAGGTATACGTTGCCACCACGTAAATCATCAAACCTGCGCGACGGGTTGCCGCACTGTTTTGCACCATTTCCCAAATGGTAGCGGAAAGCGCCGAAATGGTAATCATCAGCCCGATACCGCAACCCCTATATTTGCGAATGTCCGTTTCCTTTTGCCGTCCCTTGCCGCGGCGTTTTCCGTGATACAGCACGATTCCGCCACGAATGACAAGCAAAATAATATAATAGGTCGCCAGCGCCCCGAACCATACCGAATGATACAGGTACGCGATTACGCCGTGATAGGCAGCAAACGCCAAGGTCACTGCCGCCGAAAACGTCGCGAAAATCACCGTGCGCAATCCATAATTTTGCATCAGTTTCCCGATATGCTTATGTTCGCGAAGTTTTTCTTTGACCGTGCGATAGTGTTTGGGCAATATTTTGACCAGCGTATACACGGTATACGTCAACAGCACCGCCGCCACGCCGTAAGAAACGTAGCCAAAAATTGCAAACAACGTCTTGCCTTTACTGCCGATGGCGTCGCCCGTCGTTAAAATTGCCGCCACGATGGAAAAGGCGCAAACTACGACCGTCAAAACGTAAACCAACGCAAGAATACTCGCCCTTGGGCTCTTGATTTTTTGCCAAATCTTCCCCGTGAAATTTTTAATGCCGTTCCACGTTTTTTTCCAAGCGTCTTTACATTTACCCCAAAAACCTTTTTTCATAGCCACGCTTTACAACCCTACGTCTTCGCGGATCGTTACGGTAAAGGTACTACCCTTGCCTTTCTCGCTTTTCACCGAGATCTCTCCGCCTAAAATATCAATCACTTTTTTAACGAGCGCAAGCCCTAACCCGTTGCCCTCGTGCGCGTGCGACGTATCGCCTTGATAAAATTTATCAAATAACCGCGCGCCCATTTCCGGCGAAATTCCGCAACCGTTATCCGACACCGCCACCACCGCATTGTTACCCTGTTTTTTGAGCGTAATCGCGACCATGCCCCCCTCGTCCGTAAATTTTACGGCGTTGGAAAGCAGGTTATTCCACACCAATTCCAGATAGCTTTGCGACGAAAAAATTTCCACCTCGTCCATATCGCAGGAAATTTCGATGTGTTTCTTTTCTAAAACGTCTTCAAACGCCAAAATACACTCTGCAAGGCTCTCGTCCAAGCGGAATTTTTTCTTTTCGGGCAAGATTTTTTGATTTTCCAACTTACTCAGTTGTAAAATATTGCTCGTCAAACCTGACAAACGGGTTGCCGCCTGCGCCACCGTTTCGGCATATTTTACACGCAATTTTTCGTCCGTTTCCGTCTGTAACAACTCCGCATAACTGCGAATGACCGTCAGCGGTGTTTTCAACTCGTGCGAGACGTTGGAAACGAAATCCGTCTTTAACATTTCTGATTTTTTCAGTTCCGCCGCCATGGTATTGAGATTTTCCATAATCACGTCGTACTGATCGTATTTTCCATAGCGGTGACGGGGTTTCAAGCGCACCGAAAAATCCCCTGCGGCAATGCGTTCCGTCGCCTCTAAAATTTGCCCCGTGGGGCGGTCAATCATCACACGTCTACGGATCAAATCCCCCACGGTGCACACGATTGACAAAAATACAATCGTCAAAAACATGACGCAGGCAATCGTTGTTTTATCCCCTGCACTCCGTTTGTTGACGTAGTGGAAAATGAACATCGACACCGTAACCGTGCCTGCAATCAGCAGAAAAAACGCCGTCACGCCAAGCACGGACATCTTCGTACGATTTCTTCTCATTTCAGCACCGCCTTATACCCAAGCCCGTGTACCGTCACGATTTCAAAACCGTCGCAAGCCGACGTCTTTTCACGCAGCTTTGCCATGTATACGTCCACCGTTCGCGAGGTCGCCGACGAATCGTAATCCCAAAATTCGGACATCAGCGCCGATCTTGTGAACGTCTTTTTGGGATAAGAGAGCAGCTTGAATAAAAGATCAAATTCGCGCACCGTCAAGGGCAATTCGTCCTCCCCCAAATACGCGGTGTGTTCTTCCGCATTCATGGTGAGATTGCCCACCGTCAAACTCTGGTTTTCCGCAATCCCTGCGCGGCGCAAAAGAGCCGCTACTTTTAACATAAACACGTCCATATCAAAGGGCTTTACCACGTAATCGTCCACGCCCAAGGTATAAGCAAAGAGTTTGGACGGCTTATCGTCCTTGGCGGTCATGAACAAAATCGGAGTCTGTTTATCCACCGCGCGGATCGCCTCCGCCAGCTCGAACCCGTCCATCTTCGGCATCATGATATCGCTGATAATCATGGAAAAGGTGTTGTTTTCCATCGCGGCGAGCGCTTCTTCACCGTCGTAGCACGCCGTCGGCGCATATCCCTTGTTCCGCAAATACGTGCAGACCAAGCCGTTGATCGCCTTATCGTCTTCCGCCACCAAAATTTTTATCATAATCTCGTACCGTCCTTGCCCTTTTTGCCTTTTACAGCCGCATTATATCCGTCCGCTATTGTGAACACGTTAAAAATATGTTAAAATTTTGTAAAAGTCGAAACGCCCCTTTTTCAGGAGCGTTTTTTACCTCTTAAAATACTCCGCTGTTTAACGGATAAAATTCGTCATCACTTTGCGTTCTTTGACGGGTTCTACGCCGGCATCTTTGCCCAGTTGCAGACATTTTAACAGCCATGCCATATTGTTGCCGAGGATACGCATGGTTTGCAAGCCCTCTTCGTCCTGCGCCGCCTCTTCCGCGGTGTTCCCGTGGATTTCGTTCCAGTAATTCGAGCCCACGATCGGCATATTGTTGATGGTGAAATATTTGTTGATAACGTCAAAAGTCGTGCTTGCGCCCGCTCTACGGCAACTCACCACCGCCGCCGCAGGCTTGTATGCCAACAATTTACCGCCGCTGTAGAACACTCTGTCCATAAAGCTGACGAGATTGCCCGACGCGGACGCATAATACACGGGCGAGCCGAACACGAACCCGTCAAACTGCGCCGCTTTTTCCACAAATTCGTTTACGCCGTCTTCCACAACGCATTTTTTGATTTTTTTGCAAGCCCAACAACCGTTGCAGCCGCTGATTTTTTTGCCGCCCAGCTGATAAATTTCCGTTTCTACGCCGTTTGCGTTTAACGCCTTTGCAACTTCAGCCAAAGCCGTGTACGTGCAACCCTTTTCGTGGCAACTTCCGTTTACAAGTAATACTTTCATTTGTTATCTCCCGTTGTTATTGTTATTCGCTTTTTATCCAACAGCCGCAGGCATTGCTTAAACGCCGTCGGCAGAGATATTTCCTTTTCAATTTCGTCCAGCGTATACGTATCGAACGGCGCGTAGTCCGTCCGCACCCA
>JAZNXZ010000001.1:0-2802 GCA_045594165.1 Candidatus Scatosoma sp. | reverse complement strand
GGGGAACTTTGACGATTGTCAACGCGCGGTAAAACGCCTGTTTGCCTCCAAAGAATTTAACGCAGAACTTGCGAAAAAGAAAACGCGTTTGTCGAGTGCGAACTCTATCAATTTCGGGCGTCTTGCGCCGCAGATTGCCTACTATTTCTCGGCGTATCTCGACCTTTTGACTTCCCGTCAAATCGAAATGGGCGACAAGATTGATTTCGTTGTTCCCACGGGGAACTTCGGGGATATTTTGGCTGGCTGGTACGCAAAGCAGATGGGCTTGCCCGTGCGCAAACTCGTCTGTGCGTCGAATAGAAACAAAGTCCTTGCGGAATTCTTCAAAAAGGGCGTGTACGACGTAAAACGCAACTTCTTCCGTACCATGTCCCCGTCAATGGATATTTTGGTATCGTCGAATTTGGAGCGCCTGCTCTTTGAAATCAGCGGCAGAAACGCAGAACTTACCGCAAAGCGTATGCAGGAATTGCAGGACAACAAAGAATACTCTATCACGGCGCAAGAAAAGGCGATTTTGGACGAAGAATTTTTCGGCGGCTTTGCTAGCGAAGACGGCACGGTAGAGGCAATGTACGAAATCTTTGATGAATACGGCTATGCCATGGACACGCATACGGGCGTAGCGCTTGCCGTATATATGCAATGGAAAGACGCGCGTGAAAAGATTGACGAAAAGGACAAAACGCCCGTGGTCGTGCTTTCGACGGCGAATCCGTATAAATTCCCGCAGGACGTATTGTACGCGCTGTCGGGCAACGACGTAAAGGACAGCTTTAAGGGGATTAAGAGATTGCACCTTTTGACGGCAATGAAACCGCCGAAGAGCTTGATGGAGCTCCGCTATCGCACCCCTCGTTTTAAGACGAAAGTGAAAAACGATTTGGACGACATGGCGGCGTTGATTTTGGAATTTGCGGACGGCAAAATCGTACCCGAACCGCAAGACAAGTAAAGTTTGTTAAGGATGTGAAAGAAACAGTCTTTTCTTGTGAAGACGGGAAAAGGACTCTCCGTTTCCGTTGCTTTTTGCCACGGAAATAGGGTATACTAAACGTGGGCGGGTTCGCGTAAAAGGCAACGCGCAAAAAGGAAGGGAAAATGTTCGGATACGTACGCGCGGATAGGCCGTATTTATATATCAAAGACGACGTGCTGTATCGCGCGATGTATTGCGGTTTGTGTAAAGGGATAGGGCAAGTTTGCGGTCAAACGGCAAGATTTGGGCTGTCCTACGACGTTACCTTTTTGTCCGTCGTTATGCATAATATCCTTGGGCAGGACGTAAAAATAGAAAAGCAGCACTGTCTTACCCATTGTATCCGTTCTCGGCAAATGGCGAACGTGGACGAGCTGACCAAACAGCTGGGTGCGCTTAATACCGCCTTGGTATATTACAAATATACCGACGATATTGCCGACGGAGATAAAGGCAGGGGCAAGCGGCTGTGGTTCAAAAAGGGCTTTAAGCGCATGAAAAAGGCGTACCCTGAAATCGAGCGTATCGTCCGTGAAAATTTAGCCAACCAAGAACAAATAGAAAGGGCAAAAACGGACAGTATCGACCGCGCGGCGGACGCTACCGCGACTATGTTGGCAGAATTTTCCAAGTACGCCTTGGGGGAAAAGAGTACGGCAAATACCCGCAACCTCTTTTACGCAATCGGCAAATGGATTTATTTAATAGACGCCTTGGACGATTACGACAAAGACGTAAAAAAGGGGGCGTACAATCCTTTTGTTTTGGCGTATAACGCTCCGAACAAACAGGCGTTATTAAGCGGCGAATACGCCGAGGAAATACACTTTATTTTCCACGCCATTTTCTTTGATATTCGCGAGAATTTGGGCGGTATAGAGTTCCATTATAACCGCGATTTGTCCGACAACATACTGCTGCGCGGATTGCCGCACGTTACGAAACAAATTATGTCGGGTTGCGATTGTAACGGTAGAAAGAATAAGGCGTTGCGCAAAGCGGAAAAAGCGGATAAAAGTGCGCAAAAAGAAAACACTAAATAAGAGAAAAAAAGCGGCGAAAGCCGACAGGAGATAAAAATGAAAGAATATTACGAACTTCTCGGTTTACCCGAATACGCAACGGACGAAGAGATTGAAGTGCGTTATCAAGAACTTCGCGAAAAATATCGTGAAGACAGATGGTTAGACGGAGAGGCGGGCAATCAGGCGGCGAAAAAGCTGACGAAACTGGAAACCGCTTATAAAGAAATCAAAGCGGCGCGTAAAGAACGCAGCGAGAATACCTCGGGACAGAGTTCCTTTGAAGAAATTGCGGATATGTTAAAGCAGGACAAGCTTGCCGAAGCGCAGGCGGCTTTGGACGGCTTTGACCACCGCGAGGCGGAGTGGCATTATTTGCAAGCGGTCGTTTATTACAAGAAAAATTGGACGAACGACAGCAAAAAACAGCTGGAAATTGCTATGCAAATGGACCCCTCCAACGGGAAATACCGCGCGGCGTACGCGAAGATGAACGCGAAAAACGAATACCAAAATCAGTCTGCGTATTCGGGCGGCGGCGCATACCAAAATCCGTACAACAACCGTCCTCCGCAGGACGATCCGCAAATGGGCGGAAGTAATTGTTGTTCGGAATGTTGCTCTTTCTGCTACACTTACCTTTGCGTAAGTTGCTTGTTTGATATTTGTTGCGGTTGCAGATAAAAAGGAGCGCCTTGGCGCTCTTTTGAGTATATAAGCCTATAAAGAGGCAAAAAAGAGAAGAAATAATGAGAAAAATAACGGCGTATGAAATAGCGCTTTCGGCGCTCGCCTGCG